>JABXGU010000117.1 GCA_016550415.1 archaeon
GGGTATGAAGAGGTTGCAGTTATTGGTGAACCTGTTGTTGAGAGTTGGGAAGCTCAAGCAATCTAAAGAAATTGTATGCAAAAAAAATCCAGTCTCTTACATCTTTGCTGAGAACTGGTTATTGTAATAATTCATCAAAGGCTTTAATCACATGAAAGCCGGACTCTTGTAATTCTGCGAGTAGGAGGCGTTTGGGCTTCTTCTGACGTGGTCGAGTTAGAATTACCCAGCGATTAGCTGAACCTTTTGTTTCTAGCCTTTGAATGCGGATTTCCAGTTGAGCGTAACGACTTATAGCATCCCCTCCTACAGGACGATGTTCCCCATTCCATGTTGAAATCTGGTTAACAATAACAATGGAAATATCATTATCCTGAGCAAGTCCAATTAGTCGAGGAAGTTGATTTTCAGCAAGTTCCCGATAATAGGCTGTGGATGTTTCTTTTGTGACCTGACGCCGATAGTAACTTGTGATTGGATCAATAACGATTAGTCGAACAGTAGAGTCTAAGAAGAGATGAAGTGTCTCTACGAGCTCACTTTGTTCCTGGAAAGTGCGAGGTTTGAACAGTGTGATTTTGTTTGCAGGGAGTTCCTTTGACCTGCATAATTGGAGAAGACGACGAGGACTATATGCTCCTCCACAATCAACTACAAAACAGCCATATCCACGAAGAGCGACACCAAGATAGGCTTCCATTGCCAATGTACTTTTTCCAACACCAGCAGCACCGTAGATATGTGTAATGCCTTGTCTGGGTAGACCACCTATTACCTCATCAATGAAGATATTGCCCGTGGGGAGAAAGGATAATTGTTCAACTGATTGGGATGGCACGTATAGATCCCTCCTTTAATTCGAGGAATCCCTCATTGGCAAGATTAGTAATGGCTTGATGAACTTGACTATGAGAAAGACCCAATTTTGCACATTGATCGTAGACTATGTGAAGCGATAGCCACGAATAATGACTGTTATGTTGCTGTCGTAATAGACTGAGTACGGTAGTTGCTGGGTTTCGCGGTCTAGCTGTTAGGGTGGGAGGTTGAATTTGGTGGAGGGCATATTGTTTGTTTTGAACAAGTTCTTGTGCTTTAGCAGCACTTGATACGATATCACCTTCCAGCTTATGAAGTGCGACTTTTTCATTACATCGTGGACACTTATTACGTCGAGTGCCTAAGGGGAGGTAAGTATATTCTTTGCAGTGGGGACATTTCACAATCTTGAATTGACGTGTCGTGTTTATTCACCTCATTCTATTGAATCCTCTTCACTATCTGACTCATCAGTAGGCGAAGTGGAAGTTTGTCCTTGTGCTGAAGGAGCCGAGGTTCCAGTTCCCTCATCATCTTGTGCAGAACTCACTGGTCTCCCATTGATTGGTAGATTCAAGGGTTGGTCTTGTGTTATTGCGCTGTGATTGCTTTGACCTAGAAGGAGTTGAATAGTCTGATTTGCATGCCTTTGAAAGCGAGTAAAGATGTATATTCCTGCTAAAAGACCACCAATAATTAGAGCCAGCGAAGCAATTGCCAATTGTATGGTATGTCCCATAAGATGGAGGGAGGGTTGTACTATGAGGGTTGCTATATCGGTGGCAGGAGCAAAACCAGTGCATCCATCAAAGAGAGCCTCAACGCGATAAACACCAGACTGCGGTGTTGGAATATTCCAATGGGCAACACCAGAATCATCTGTTTGAAGGATGATTTGAAGAAATATGGAGCCGTTGGCGGCATATAATATGATGGTTACATTTGTTGAA
>JABXGU010000118.1 GCA_016550415.1 archaeon
GTTCGGTTTTGAAACTAATTATGGAGAAAACAGTATTTGTATGATATAGATCGAATGTAGCTTTGTTTTGCTTCGTGGTTCTTTTGTAATGGCTTTTAGTGTGTTTAGTGATGAGTGGTTTTCTCAACGACTGTAACGCTTATGTAGTGCATTGCATACTTTTTCGCCTACTATTTGCGATTTTACAGAATAGGAGGTTACCAGTGTGACAGGTAATGTGGATAAACTTGTGGTAGAAGCAGAGAAAATTATTGGTTCTGATCATGTTACGACTAATCTTGCTTTGCGTCAGAGTTATCATGCTCGTTCCGTTATGGGCATTCGCGCAGGTATAGCTGAGGCGATTATTAAGCCAAGCAATACAGAGGAAGTTCAAGCTATTGTGAAGCTGTGTAATAAGTACAAGGTTCCCATTAGCCCCTACTCTGGAGGCTTGAGCGGCGGCTATGCTCAGCCATTAAGGGATGAGGGCATAATCCTCGATCTTGTCCGTCTAAACAAGATTTTAGAGGTAGATGTGGACTCTCGCTATGTTGTTGTTGAAGCTGGTGTAACCGCAGGTCAAGTTTGGGCGTATTTCCGTAAGGAGTATCCTGAGTGGGCTCCGCCTGTCCCCGATGGTGCACCACCCCGCGCTACACTGATAGGTGATGCTCTGGAGCGAGGATTTAGCCTTGTCACTAGCAAATATGGTCCACAAGGACGAATGGTGAATGCTCTAGAAGTGATACTTCCCCGGGGTGACCTCGTCTATACAGGTAGCTGGGCAATGAAAGGTATAAAACCGTTCTACCCATGGGGTCCTGGCCCAGACTTTACAGGGCTTTTCCTAGGAGCCCAAGGCACAATGGGTATTATCACCAAGGCGGCAATCCGAATCATTCCACACCCACCCTTTATTGACCTCGTAGCCTATGACTATGATAACCCAGAGGACATGACCACTCACACTCTCGCTGTCCTGAAAAAGGAGGTGGGTGCAATGGTCCAAGGAGGCAATTGGTGGCTTGTTCCTAGCAGAAAAGACGAACGAGAAATTCCTACAACCCTTGAAGAATGGCGAGAGAAGAAATACTATGTGCCTGCATGGATGATGAACTTTGAATTATGGGCACACACTGAAAAGGAAATGGAAAGCCAAATTGACATCATCATTGAAGAAGCAGAGAAGCAGAAAAAAGCGGGAAGCAGCATTAAACCCTGGGAACTCCACCCAGCTGCTAAAGCTGTCCGCCTAACCAAACCTAACCTCATTGCTGTCCCCTACGCCATGCACCGAGCAGGCTTCGTCTTCATCACCTGGTACCTCCCCTTCAAAGATACCGCAGAATTTAGCCACATCTGTGTAAAAACAATGGAGAAACACGACATACCCCCAGTGGTATGGGTAGCAAGCATTGAACAAGGAAGACAGTGCATAGGTATGCCAATAGTTTGTTTTGATAGTCGGACCGAGGCTGGGTATAAGCAAGTGGAGGCGTGGGACCGCGAAGTTACTGAGATTTTCCATAAGAAAGGTTGGCTGAATTATCGTCCCAATGCGTTTATTCATTGGCCTGCTATGCGTCCGCTGATGCCCGAATATGTGAAGTTATTGAAGGAACTTAAGAATCTCTGGGACCCGAACCATATCATGCATCCAGGTCGACTAGAAGTCTAGAATCCATATTATGATATAATTGGATGCTGATTTTCCATATTTGATAGTAGTTTTCCCTCTCACCATAAAAGAACCTGTCAACTCAACTATGGCTGTGTATAGGTGTATATATTAAGAAGAATCATCGAATAACACTCAGGTGAGTCAAATGGGTTCTTCATGGAAAATCCACCTCATTTTTATCATCATCCTTATCTTCATTCTCGGACCCCTATTCTCCTTTGGCGCGGCATATCTCATTGTCGGCCCAAACCCCTCCGACCCCAACTTCATCTACTGTTTTATCTCTTTGCTTCCCCTCGGCTTCTTTCTTGCCCTCATTCTTACTCCCTTCCTATATTTCTTCACCGCCCACTATTATGGACTCGAATAAAACGCAATATAGACCTACAAACAGAAATGAAATAGAAGAGAGGTCTTCCACTCCAGCCTGCTACAATGCCTGTGTTTCCGGTCTTATACACCCACAGACTTCTTAATAGCATTGTTTCTCAAGCCGCTGGCTCTTCAGATTGTGAAGCCTTGGCATGTGAGCGTCTCCGCCTGATTATCAGGTAAACTACTATTATGATGACTAGAATGATTACCGTACCTATGATGAGAGTTAGGGTTAGAGTCAGAGAAAAACGGGATACTAATATGTCATATTCGATTTCGACATCATCTTCATCAGTTGTAATGGATCCGTCGTCTTCTCCACTGGCATGAAAATCGTCATCATCTCCTGAAACTGTATCTGTGGCAGGGTCATAGGTAATATCGAGATTTACCCCATTTCCACTAATGTCACAGTGATCGTTAGTGTCAGGATATGGGTCAGCATCCCAGCATTGAATGGTTATATCGTAGGTTGGTTGCTCGGGTACTATAATCTCAACGCCCAAATTGATGGATCCATTATCGATGTTGTCTTGTTGACCTGTGGTTCGTTCTATACCCTCAACCTCTATTTTGAAGTAAGGATCGCCAAGATAATTAAAAGGAACATCAATGGAATCCTTGAAGTCAATATAAACGATTGTAACATATACTGATACAGTTGATGAGGGAGCTTGTGCCTTAGCAATCGGTGAATAAAGAGTCTGATTTTCTTGGGGAACTAGCATCGATGCTTTTGCCATGTAGGGCATAATGGTTTGAAGAAGCAATAGAACGAGTACAAACAAAGTTAATTGTTTAGATTTTAATTCCACTGTCAAACCTCCCGAGCTTGACAAGTGGGTCATAATATGAATTGTCTGTGGCTATTAAGGTATCTTCATTGGTATGAGTCTTTTGTCACAATCTATGTTAGAAATCAAAGTTCCAAAAATTGTGAAGCACAACAAGTATTGGTTACAATGTAGCCCCAATGCCAAGGATTTGAACAGGAACATTTC
>JABXGU010000119.1 GCA_016550415.1 archaeon
AAACTGTTGCTATCGTTGGTCATACCGGAGCGGGAAAGACCACCATTGCAGCCTTGATTAACCGCTTCTATGACCCACAGGAAGGACGCATCCTAATCGGAGATCAGGATTTGAAGCAAATATCACTCGAATCACTTCATGATACTGTCGCCCTCATTGCTCAAGAACCATATCTCTTTGATGATTCTGTACTGGAAAATATCCGATATGGACGTCCTTCGGCAACCAATAAGGAAATTATTGACCTCTGTCGACTTGTTGGTGCCCACGAGTTCATTGAAGTATTACCTCAAGGCTACGAAACAGTGCTTACCGAGGGAGGTAAGAATCTTAGTGCAGGGCAAATCCAAATGATTGCTATTGCACGAACAATGTTGGCTGACCCTAAGATATTGATACTTGACGAGGCTACAAGTCGTTTAGATGCCTATTCAGAGTCTTTGGTGCAAGCCGCGCAGGAGAAACTCTTCGCCAATCGAACCACTGTGGTCATTGCGCATCGCTTGACAACAATCGCCAACGCTTCACGAGTCCTAGTATTCGAAAATGGGGAACTAGTTGAGCAAGGCACCCATGACGAACTCCTAGCACTTGGTGGAAGATACAAAGCTGTCTACGATACCTATTATGCTCATCAATCCGTGGATGAACTTTCAGAAGAAGCTGCTAGGGTAGCACAAGAGGAATTATCAAAGATTAAGACAGAACAAGAACCTACCTCAAAAGAAAAAAATCAAGATAAGAACTGATAGCAGATATCTCATTAGTTAGCTATTCGGAATCCGTTACTTAATTTTATTAAGAGAGATTTACAACTTTTTCACAACATCATTTGAGGTATCAAACAAATGAGTGATGAAAGTACCGCTTCAAGTCTTGTCTTTGCAGGGGCGATTATTCAACTAGTCTTTGCTATCATATTTTTTGTTATAGCAGGCTTCGTCGCCATTTTGCTTGTCCCCTTTTTGGCGAATCCGTTATTTGCTCCATTCGGTGGGAGTATAATATTGATTGTTGTTGGAGTACTCGGTATTCTTGGCATTATTGACTTGTTTTTCGCGATTTCATGGTTCAATTGGCGTCACGAGCCAAGTGCGCATAAAACTGGTCTAATTGTCACTGGAATAATCGGGTTAATCTTTACAGGATTCATAGCTGGACTCCTCGTACTTATCGGAGGGGCAATAGCACCAGAACCCGGCAAATTTGCAGCCGAAGTACCCTTACGAACAACGAAACCAACAAAGGCAGCAAGGTTCTGTCCAGTTTGTGGAAATCAAATTGGATCCGATGATCAATACTGCTGGAAATGCGGAGCCTCCTTATAACGCTAAGGTGCCTTTTTTCCTGCCATATCAGTCGTCCTGAGCTGAAATGAACTTATCAAGTCGTTGCTGAACATGAAGGGATCGGAGAATTGTACTGTTTGCAATCCATGCCTTGAGTGGAATGCGAAGGCGGCTGGCAGCCTGTTTTAATGCAGTGGGGAGATCGCTGAAGCGTTCAGGGGTCTGGCGAAGGGCATTGCGTACATTTTCACGGACCTCCCAAACACCGATTGGACAATAATAGTCCTCACTAATCTCACGGAAAAGGATAGTAGTGGCTTGTCGACGGAGTTTTGCTAGCTTTTCAAGGGCTGAAACGCGACCAGCATAATAGCCCCCTCCCTCTTTCAAAGCGTAACTGGTGCGACCCTTTCTTCCCTCATGTTCTGCGACAATGACGGGTTGCTTCGCTGTTTTGGTCCAGATGGCACCAGGAGCCCAAGCTTCGAATTGCTCGAAGGACCATGCACCAGGTATGAATAGTATTTCGACATGATTTCCGATATAGTCACCATGGTAGAGTTGAATGTCTTGAAGTTCAGGAAATGTTCGTACACGACGCATAAGATAGCGACCAATGAGGTCGTCTACTGCAGTTATACTCCACCTGGTCGGGACAAAGCGGCGCCGGCGCTGGCGACCAAGAAGCCCTGCAGAGAAGAGCCGCATTAAATAATGAAGATCGAAGCCAGCATCAAAGAGTTCACGACAAGCAACTGTGGCACTAAGAGACTCTTCTTGAGTAATAGCGTCAACTCGACGTGGAATCACAGGATTACTAACCACCTCTAGGCGGTAAAGGGGAGCAGAGGGACCCATTGGTTGGGAGACACTTCGGTAGATAATCTTCAAGGTAGGCTTATGCTTCAAAGTCACTTCCATATCCAGTGGCTTGGTAGACAGGACAGATTCCGCTGTGACTTCAGCCAGTTTTTCGCGACGAGCAGCACTGACATGACTGCGTGTCATCGAACGAACCATACTCATCCTTAGCCGGACCAATTCAGACAAGGGTTTACCAAACATTCGGCGGGGGTCATCAAAGCTAGCTGGATCCTTTGTATCCATAGCAATTACTAGGGGACCGAGAGAGACTGTAGGATATTGGCGCCATCCCACGAAAAGAGCAGGGGGTGATGGACCTACAAATGAGGTCTTCTCAAGACGCTTGCTCAGCGGTTGAATAGCTTCCAGTTGAAGTAGTAAGGGACAACGAGTTTTTCCACA
>JABXGU010000120.1 GCA_016550415.1 archaeon
CCGTAGGTGGTCGCGTTGTGTATATGGTGACAGGCAAAAGAGTCAAGATTTCCTGAGAAAAGGACAAGATCAGCTGCTCTGAGTCCATTCTTTTTCCTTAGCTGAATTCATGCCCGACACCAAATTTGATAAGAATGGAGAGGAATTTGGCGAACGGATACTCATCATGCATCCTAGAAGGAATGCAGACTACTGGACTACCCTAGCAGAGATTGACGCCGGTAATAATCTTCTGAGAATCACGAGTGAAAAGGTAATCTAGGAATGAAAATAGAAGATAATGTGCTTTTTCTCTGATCTTCTAGA
Organism: archaeon; assembly: GCA_016550415.1. The sequence goes on from JABXGU010000120.1 coordinate 307, forward strand.
CCTGTCTTTCCTCAGGTTTAAGCTCATGTATGCGGAAAGCAACAATAAGTATCGATGGGGCGGTCAGAAGGATTACGAGAAGGAACGGGATCTGGGGGGCTATTGTGTCGTACAGAATTCCGCCGGCTAATCCTCCTATGGCCATGAGTATGTACGCAAAGAAATTCCTCGAACCTGTGACTTTTCCACGTAGCTCTTGCGGTACAAAATCTGCAAATAAGGCTTGATAGGCTGAAAAGGCAAGAAGTCTCACAACTCCTACGAGAATCATTGCAGCATAGAGAAGCATGTAATTTCCGTATATGAATATCAGTAATGATGGAATCATCAAGATGTTAGATAGGAGCAAAGGTATCTTTCTGCCAATCTTGTCCATTAACCTCCCTATTGGAAGGGACATAATAATCATAACTATAACTATTGCAATTGAAACAAAACCCCATCTTTCGCGGGCAAGTCGAAGAGCTGGATCTAGATCAGGATCCAGAACCGGGTTTGGCGTACCACCTATTTGAAGCTCGTAGAAAGCGTAGACCAGAAAAAGATTTATCACCATAGAAAAGGAGAATCTGAAAATTACCTGCGAGATGAGCAAATAGAAAGTCGAGCGAGGTATCTTTTTCCAGACACTTATCCCTTCCTTCAGCGCTTTAGGATAAGAGCGTAGTGCTTCTTTGAGATCCATTCGTTCGGTATTTATCATACTCTCCTGGAGTCTAATTCGCCAGATTGCAGCCATCGTAAAGAAGAGAGTCACAATTATGTAGGCTATTCTCATCCCGAATTCGGATCCGTAGATGGAAACTAGGAGAAGCGCTACTGCAGGAGCAGGGGTTGTGGCAACATTCATTATCAGATTTAGGATTGAAAATCCCGTTCCCCTTTTTTCAGGTGGTACTGAATCCGCCATCATGGCCATCAAAGCTGGTTGATAAAGCAGCACCAGATTCTGTATCGCAGCTCCGATCATGATAAAATGCCAGCTGGGAGCGATTGCATAGAAGATGTAGGAGAATGCCACACCGAATGTCATCACGACTATTAGCTTTCGTCTTCCGTATTTGTCTGCCATGTATCCCCCTAAGAACTGAACAGAAGCTATGCATAAGAAGGAAACCATAGCTATCAGCCCCAATAGGGTAGCACTACCACCCAAGATGATAACATAATCTTGATAATATGTACCAGGTAGCTCTCCGGCAAAATCCATCAGAATCCAGCTTATGAGTAGTACTAAGTAGTTTCCAGTGAATAATGAACGGGTTGAGATCCCATTTCTTGATTTCAACGGTTTGCTTTCAACCCGTTGATCATCATTTCCCATACTCGGATCTTCCTTTTTGTTCTGGGCATCCAACAACGGCACTAGTCATTTTGTAAACTATATTAAGGTTTCTCCAGAGCCTCACAGCTCTCAACCCTATTTGGTCCTTCGAGCGAATCCAGGATTGCCTTTGCTCAGCAGTATTATTTTCCTAATTGTGAGAAGTAATTGATTAGTCGCGTAGATAAAAAAGTATAAATAAGGAGTTCCAAAACGTAAGCC
>JABXGU010000121.1 GCA_016550415.1 archaeon
GTCATCTCATCCTTTGTCCGGGTTCCTGTCTTATCTGAGCAAATTACAGTGGCAGCTCCTAGTGTCTCGACTGCAGGTAACCTTCTGATGATGGCGTTCCGCTTAATCATTCTCTGTACTCCGAGGGCTAATGTGATAGTTACAACGGCTGGCAATCCCTCAGGAATTGCAGCTACAGCTAGGGCAACAGCAGTAATGAAGAGTTGTATTGGTTCTGCAGAATGAAAGATAACTTGAACTCCAAATACAACCATACAAATAATGAGAATGCCGATGCCCAGCTGTTTTCCAAGCCGCTCCATTCGCTTCTGGAGAGGTGTCTCCTTCTCCTCAGCAGTCTGAATCATTTCTGCAATGCGACCAATCTCAGTTGTCATACCGGTTTTACAAACAACTGCGAGTCCCCGACCAGATGTTATCACAGTCCCTGAATGAACTATATTTTTACGATCTGCTATTGGAGTGTTCCGGGAAAGAACAGAGGAAGCCATTTTCTTCACAGGAAGCGATTCACCTGTTAGAGAAGCCTCATCAGTGTAAAGATTATGAGATTCAATAATGCGAGCATCAGCAGGAAGACGGTCTCCGGTTTCAAGGCGAAGAATATCTCCTGGTACAACCTCACTTGCTGGAACATCAATTGGCTCACCGCCCCTAATTATATGAGCACGGGGAGCTGCCATTTCCTTAAGGGCTTCAATGGCTTTCTCAGCCCTGTATTCTTGGACGAAACCCATGATGGCATTTATTATCACGATTACCATGATGACAATGGTATCAAGAGGGAGATCTGCTGTAGCATGAATTATGTTTTCTAAATAGGTTACAATGGCAGAGATGCCAGCAGCAAATAATAAGATTATAACAAGAAAGTCTTTGAATTGGGCTGCAAACATCGCCCATGGACTGGGGCCAGGAATAGCAAGAAGTTCGTTTGCTCCATACTCATCTAGGCGTCTTGTCGCCTCCTCTTGTGATAAACCCTTCTCCGTCACATTAAGCTGATCCATAACAGCGGATGCTTCCAATGTATGTGGTTGAGGAGGCAAATCACTCAGCATATACACGTCCATTCATGCAATGTTACATTAGGATTAAGGGTTCTGAATTGCATGCTTCCAAAATAATCGCATTCATTTAAAATTGTGTATCTAAAACATAAACTGTTATTTGTCTTCTTTGATTTCACTCTATTATAATAAGCAATAGCTAGCCTTTCTCTTGGAAGATGGTTTGGGCAATAATAGTACGATATTGTCGTTCAACTTGAGCAAGGAGGGTTTCAAGCCGATAGTCTACAGTAATATTTCCTTCTTGATTTTGTACAAGAAGACCACCAAGACAATTGATTCCTTTCTTATCGATAGTAACTTTAGTTTTACCTACTGTTAATATTCCTATACCAGAAGCTAACCCCGAGATCACCGTTAAGGTGGAATGGTCCTCCTATCGAGCTAGAATCACCAAGTTACCACCACCAATTTGTCCTCCTGCTGAGATGATAAGACCTTTGAGGAAAGCTTTGTATTGGGCTTTACTTCGTTCCTTCTCAAAGCGTTGACGAGCCTTATTGAACGCTTCTGTAATTAGAGCAGCTTTAGCATCTAGGATTTGCATATGGGCATCGCTTCTTGCTTTTCCTAAGAGTCGGTCACCTCGTCCCCGAGCAATCTGGCGTTGCCGTTCAGCCCAACCTGCCAATTGCGCCTTGGCACTTACTTGACCATCAGCTACAATCTTTGCTGCAGCCTTTTCAGCCTCTTTCAGGATCCGCTGCGCTTCTGCCTTTGCATCTTGAAGGATTGACTGTTGAATTGATGTTGTTGATTTGGAGGGAGAGTCACTCATTTTCCAACACCTCCAAGCGCGTAAACTTGTTTGAGAATAAGGTCAACCGCTTTTGCCATGTTACTGGAACCGAGCTCTTCAAGGGCTTTGATATCACTTTCTGCCTTGTCTGCTATTTTCTTCACCTTCGTCTTTGCATCTTTTTCGACTTCGAGACGAAGAGCTTCTATCTCTTTTAGGAGTTCTTCACGAACTTTTTGCACCAGTTCACGGGCTTGCCTTTCAGCATTATTTTTTATCTGCTCGGCTTTTTCCCGAGCCTTTTCCACTATCTGTTCAGCTTCTGTCTCAGCCTGTTGAACTTCAGACAAGAACTCGCTCATCATATTCACCGTTCGCCATAAGGGAAAACAGGGTTGGATAGATGCATTCCAACAATGGAATTTCCTAATAAGCGTTGTTCTTATTATGCACCACTTCTAATTCAAGTGAAACAAACATTTGGCGAAAACTTAAGAGTGGAATATCATCTAATTTCGGTTTCAAGCAGATTCGCCAGTTGAATCATGGAAACCTGTTAAGGGACGCATTTGCCGCTGGCGCGTACTAAGAAGAACCTGATGAAACATCATGAGTGAGGCTCCTCCTGAATCATGTGGTCGCACTTTTCGATACACGTCCATTGCATGTGAAATTCTTATCTTCGCTTTGGTGGGCTGGCTTGTAGGACCATTTATCTTTGGTCCAAACGGTGATGTTTTAGGGATGCTTATTGGTGCATTACTTGGCATCCTTATGATGTTCATAACATTATGTTACCTTGCAGGCCTTTTTGGAAGTAAAAGAGAGGAAAGCGAATAGGAGGTCTAAGCTATGTCAGTTGCGCAATACAGTTACATCAATGCGAAAATTCGAGCACGAAAAGCTGACCTCCTTACTGTTGAACAATGGGATGCACTTCTTGGTGCCCGTGACATGACGGCGGCACTTCGAATCTTGGATGCAACAGGTTATTCTGAACTTGTAAGAGAATTTGACACCCAAACATCCCCACTTGAAGTAGAAAGGGCACTCCAACTCGATTTTGGAAAAGTCCTAATGGAAATCACAAATGATGCGCCTGGATCTGTGCAGCATCTTATGAGTAATGTTAGTCGGAAATTCCAAAAAGAAGTTGTCAAAACACTCCTACGGCTTCGTTCCACCGACGCAGATCACGAGACGGCTGAACGGCTTCTTGTTCCCATGAGTCCTTTTACATTGGAAAAACTCCGTGATTTAGTGAAAGCTAGTAATCTACAAACCCTTATCTCTCAACTGCCAGACACAGTCTTTCGTAGAATCCTTGAAGAAAAACTCCCAAAGTATGAGGAATCCGGCGAGTTAATTGTACTTGAGCAAACCCTTGATAATTTCGTACTCCAAAACCTCTTTGACCAGAGTCAACAACTCCGCGGACTTGACAAACAAGCTACTATTGATCTTATAGGACTAGAAATCGACCTCGTTAACCTAATGATTACTCTTAGAAGCCAATTCTTGGGAATCCCTGCCCCCGAAGCAGAATCATTGCTAATCGAAACCGAATATAAACTACCTCGCAGCCTGTGCCGCACTGCAATACAACAAGAAACACTTGAACAAAGAATACGAGTCCTTCAAGAAAGCCATTATGGACCATTAGTGAAACAAAGCTGGGAAGCCTACGAGCAGTTTCAAACACTCCATGTCTTCGAACGCAGTTTTCATCAGCAAATTCAAGCCACTAGCAAAGATACAATGCTCGGATACCCTTTCCATTTTGGTGTCATACTCGGGTACCTCAACCTCAAATGGTATGAAACTCTCAATCTCAAAGCCTTATTAAATGGGAAAGCGGAGAATCTTGAACCTCATATCATCCGTAGAGCATTAATCAGGTAACATACACTTGTTGGAAGTAAAGAACAGATGGACAACCAGCACCTCCTTTTCGATGAGAATCTCTCAACTTCTCCAAAAACCTTGAGTGGTCAGCTTCACCAACTTCTTGAAAAAAGAGGATGGACCTGCCATTCAGTCCATGAATACCCTGAATTAATCGGACATCCAGATGAAGAGGTTATAGCTTATGCAAAGCGAAACGGATGGGCGTTACTTACCCTAGATAAGAGGATGGCATACATTGCAGTAAAGGAGCGGGTTGATGTCTACCTGGTTCTTCATGAAAAACGCGCTGGAGATACAGGCGAAATGGAAGAGTTAACAGTAGTACACCTTGAGCCATTCGCTGATGTCCAAGCCCGTACAAGCTTTGAAGCCCAATTAGCTTCAGATGAAAAGTAGTCTTAAGAGAAATCTTAGGATTAACATATAGCGGTAAATATTATCCCCTAGCTTTTGCAAAGCTCAAGCATTGCATCAAGTCCTGTTTGTATAGCTCTTTCAACTGCAGACCCATAATCTTCTAAGAAGGTACCTTTGGGACGATTAGCAATTATTGGGCAGATTGTTCCACCTCGATAACCCATGTGTCTTGTCAAATGAAGTAGAAGACTTGTCTCCATCTCGAAATTTACGACCTTCAAACCATCAACATTTAGAGTCGCCAAATGTTCCTGCAATCCTGGCACAGTTATCCTAAGACCAGGAATATCTCTTCCCTGAGGGGCAAAAAATCCAGACGCTGTAGCAGTGATACCAACAACATGTGTTCCCTTTGCATGCTTTACCAACATTTCTACAACTTCAGGTGACGCCTTTGAAACATAAGGATGAATCTTGCCCTTAAACCGCCTCCCTTTGGGCGTAGCCTCACTAATAATCCTGTACCCCTCTTCCTCGATTCTAATACTGGTTTCATCGGCAGCAGGTTGATCATAGAACATTCCAGTATTATCCAATCCGATAGAATAGGCAGAAATCGCTAATGTGCCAACATCAACGTCCTTTTGCAGACCACCAGAAGTACCCAATCTAATAACTGTCAAAGGTTGAGCATCCTCCCTTCTTACCCTCTTTTCAAGGTCGAATTCGTTCAAGCCAAAAGCCTCAACCAAAACAATCTCAACATTATCAGTACCAATACCCGTACCAATCACCGTAATAGGCATCCCTCGATAAGAACCTGTACGGGTCACAAATTCCCGATTTTGCACTTTGTGTTCGATATTACCAAAATGGGCTGCAACCTTATCGGCTCTTTTAGGGTCACCGACAACAAGAATATTTCTAGAAATTTGATTCGATCTTACTCCTAAATGATAGATTTTACCATCAACGACAATCAATTCAGATGCTTTAACAGGCTCGACCACAATTTTTCCCCAATCCTAATAGTATTGGAAATTAAAAATCCATTTGCGACTTCTATGAAGTAGCTCTGGGATGGCTTGAAACGCCACCAGCTGCAATAATGTAACTATCTGAATGCTAATATCTAGGAGACGAAGGGGGGACCCCGAGCATAGACAGTAATTTGTCCCACGATGCTAGTAGCGGCTATGGATAAAGTGGATACTGTGATGTTATAGCCACCAGCAGCATTGAACCAACTTGTAGCAAAAGTACCAGTTCCACTAAATGCTATAGATTCAACTGTAGCCCCATTAGAATCGACGATAGTGACTCCACCTGATAATGCAACGAAAGTACTAACTTCAACAACGACCTGCATCTGAGTCTTTGGAATGCCAATAACAACTTCGTATGTCTGCCATGCCACAATAAGACCAGATGCATTAACTGGTGAAGATAACACTGTACTGGGAAGTGCAAGCCCCAAGTAAATACCAGTCGGCACAATGACAATCAACGCCACAGCCAACACTATCTTCAACGTCTTGTTCATAACA
>JABXGU010000122.1 GCA_016550415.1 archaeon
CTGAAGCTAGTCGAACTACTGCCACATTCACCAAATGGCTGGGCGAGGCAGAATACCCTGGTGGATATAACTGGACCCTAGGCGACGATGAACTCATTGCTAGGCCAGGAAGCAACGTCGTTGCTGCTGAAGGTAATCCTGGTGTTGCAAACAACGTCCTTGGTGATAGCAGTGGTATCGGTTATGTGGGTTTTGCCTTCATAGAAGGGCTCCAACTGGTGACTCTGTACAATGAAGGCAACGATGAATGGGTTGTACCATCTCCTGAAGCAGCGAAGTTGGCAATTCCTGATCCACTCCTAAGCGCAGGTGAAAACATCTTCGACAGTACTACAACAGGTGCATATCCAATTGCACGGCTAATCTTCTACCTTGTAAACAATGATCCACCGCTGACTTCATTCCTGCGAACCCAATATGGCCTTGTCTCACCCTACGCTATACGCCAAGCAGCACATGACTTCATATCATGGGCAATTTCAGAAACAGGTGGTCAAACACCTTCAATTATCCGTGAAGAAGTCGGGTATCTAGAGATAACAGGAACAGGCGCTGAAGGCTTTGCCCTCGAGCAGCTTGTTGATCTTGAGCCTGTAGTTGCTCCTGTTGGTGCTCCAGTTTACATTCCCATGGCTCTAGTGCTGAACGGTGATAAGCGTTAAATTCTCACCGAGTTTAGTTGAGTAAATTTCGAGGTGCTTAGCATGGCACAACGTGATTGGCGAAAAATCCTATTTGGAGCCTCTACACGGAACCTTGTTGGGCGCATTCTTCTCCTTATTGCCGCAATCATCACTTCTCTTGTAATTGTTTTCATTTTTCTTGATGTATGGGCAGAAGCCCTTCCCGCAATTATTATCCTTGGGCCTTCACTTTTTGGGACAACTTGGGATCCAACCGTCACACAGCAATATGGAATAACGGTGTTCATTATTGGAACGCTTTGGGTGACAGGTCTAAGTCTTATAATCGCAATTCCTTTGGGTATCGCCGGATCATTATTTTTAGCTGAATATTCTCCTAATCGTTTGAAAGAACCTTTACGAATAATTCTAATTCTTATGGCCGGAATTCCCTCAATCATCTATGGACTCTGGGGAATGTACACTTTAGTTCCCTTTTTACGAGATTGGTTAGGTTCTTTACCAGGGTTAGAATGGTACACGGGCTTTGGAGTTCTTCCTGCATCTATTGTTCTTGCGGTCATGCTTCTTCCTACAATAGTTGCAGTGTCTTACGATTCGATGGTTATGGTTCCTGATACGCTTCGTGAAGCCTCTTATGCACTAGGTGCAAGTCGAACTGAAACATCTGTTAAAGTCGTACTAACGACTGCATTACCCGGTGTGGGTGCAGCTGTTCTGCTTTCCTTGGGTCGTGCGGTCGGAGAAACCATGGCTGTCCTGTTATTAACTGGGAACAACTCCGCAAACATTCCGACATCCATTTTTGACCTATGTTATGTGATGACTTCAGTCATAGCTAACCAATTGGGTCTGGCGGTCGGTGGCTATCCATTGATGCAATCCTCCCTATTTTTCGTTGCTTTGATGCTTCTGATTTTAGCGATGGTTTTCTCTTTCACAGCTAAAGTGATTGTATCTTGGGGGATGCGAAAACAGGGGTTGAGATGATGGCGAAGACAAAGAAAGCGGATTCGAGGCTTCAAAGCCTCTTACGCATTCCCAGAACTCGCCGGGAGTTCATTGATCGGTTTGTCTTTGTTTTACTTGCGACGACTGTAGTTATCATTGTGATTCCCTTTTTTGCCATTATTTTTGAAGTAATTGCACAAGGCTGGATGTTACTAACACCTGCATTTATTTTGACAAATATGCAAGGTTTTGCTGAAGGAGGAATCCGAAACGCGATTGTTGGCTCCATCGAACTGGTAGCCATTGCCTGTATCGTTGCAATACCCCTTTGTGTTGGAGCCGCCGTTTACACAACTGAGTATTCACAAAGAGGTACAGGAAAAAGACGAGGATGGCTAAAAACCCTTGATAATTGTGTTAATCTCATTGTAGAATTTACTGCTGACGTCTTGGCTGGGGTTCCTTCTATAATTTTTGGGGCGTTTGGACTCATTTTCTTTGTAGCATTATTTGGTCGAAGCCTAATTGCTGGAGCGTTAACTCTTTCATTGATGATGATTCCTACTATTCTACGAACAACCCAAGAATCACTCCGAGCCGTTCCACTTAGCTTACGGGAAGCTTCATTAGCTGTTGGCGCAACCACATGGAGCACCTCGTGGCGAGTAGTTCTACGAGCCGCAATGGCGGGGATAATCACAGGTGTATTATTAGCAATCGGTCGTGTAATCGGTGAAACTGCCCCCCTCTTATTTACCACAGGATACAATTTCGATGCACCGTGGGGTCTACTGGATGCTGTAGCATCCTTGCCTTTCACTATTTACCTCTATGCACTCCAAGGACACACTGAAATTATTCGCATGCGAGCATATACAACGGCCATCGTGCTAGTCGCTATCGTGTTTGTTGTAGATATCATCGCTAACTGGGCATCGAAAAAAGTTGGACTTGTCGTTCGAGCAGGTGGAGTCTAAATGGCTGATACAAAAATCATTGTCAAAGAATTGAATGCTTGGTATGACGATTTCCACGTCTTAAAGGATCTGAATTTTGAAATCTTCGCAAATACTGTGACTGCTATCATGGGGCCATCAGGGTGTGGAAAGACAACCTTCATTCGCATACTGAACCGATTATGTGATATGGTTCCAGAGTTTCACCATTCCGGTGAAATTCTAATTGATGGTCGAGAAATTTTCGACCGGAATATCGATGTCTATGAGTTGCGAAAAGGAATTGGATTTGTGTTTCAGAAACCCAATCCGTTTCCCATGTCCATCTATGATAATGTAGCCTATGGTCCCCGGACCCATGGTATGAAAGATATGGATGAGATAGTTCAACGAAGCCTTGAGCAAGCCGCCTTATGGGATGAAGTTGGGCATCGACTTGATGAACCGGCACTCAAATTATCCGGTGGACAACAACAACGACTCTGCCTTGCTCGTGCTTTAGCTGTTAATCCAGGTATAATTCTCATGGATGAGCCTGTAGCATTTTTAGATCCTATTAGTGCCCAAAAAATTGAAGAACTCATTATGACCCTCAAGAAAGAGTACACGATTGTGTTAGTGACCCATAATGTGCAACAGGCACTCAGGGTCTCTGACTGGGCTGCCTTTCTGTATCTTGGGGATCTTGTAGAATTTGGGCGCACATCTCATATTGCTGAGGCACCGAAGGATTCACGCACAGAAGCCTTCTTAACCGGACGATTTGGGTAAATGTTGTGAGGTTATGTCAATGAGTACAAAAAAGGACCGACGCTTTGCCAGAATTCAGGAACTCGTACACAAAATGGCTGAAATGGCTTTAAATGCTCTCAACAAAGGTGTTGAAAGCTTCATTAATTTAGACCAAGATCTGGCCGCCCATGTTGTTGCCGAAGATGAGAAAATGGATGAACTCGATGATCAAATTGAGTCTGAAATTGTTCGCGCCATTGCCCGATTTCAACCCGTGGCCGCGGACATTCGTCAGTTAAGTGTTCACTTCAAAGTAATTACTGACCTGCGACGGATTGGACGGTATGGTTATGATATGGCGCTTCTCACGCAACGGATGAAAGATGAGCAACACTTCAAACGACTTATCAAAATTCCTGAAATGGCGAGAATCGCGGATCGGATGACACGAACGGCACTCGAAGGGTTATTTGATAAAAAAACTAAATCACCGCTTGATACGCTTATGGAAGAAGACGAAACTGTCGATGCAATGATGGATGAGTTGTTTAGAGAATTAGTGACTTATACTTCTGAGGATCCTAGTCGCTTTACGGTGGCGATGTATTATCTTTTAGCTGGGCGTTATCTGGAACGCGCTGAGGACCATGCTGTATCAATAGGGTATTATGCGCATTACATGAAAACTGGAAATCGTGGATTAAATTATAGCGGGACTAGCAAAAAGAAGAAAAAGTGAACCCAGAATATCTAGGGTAATTTCTGAGAAGAGCTGATGTCCCTAGTCGGGAGAGCTTTGCCAATATGCCCATCTCTACCAGTTAGTGTCGTAGCCATGAACAGAGCATTCACAATGGCTTCTTCTGTTGCTTCCACAACTGCACCAAAAAGAGGCGTAAGATATCTTTCTTGAAGTTGTGACCGGGTCACAACAAGGGAGGGTGTCTTAGGATTTCCCTTGAATGCCGTACTGAAAGCAATTACAAAATCTCCACTCCCATGACTTACAATGCTCCCTGTTCGCCCAATCCCTATTACCGCTCGACGAGCAAGGCGTGAAAGCTGCCGCGAAGATAAGGGTGCGTTTGTTGCGATAACCACGACTATCGATCCCCCTTCAATCGGAGTGGGGCTATTGTTCTCTCTCGATGAATGGTCATGAACCTCTGTGACACGGGTGCCGTTTAAGATTAAATCGCCTTTTCTGCCGCAGTTAGGAACTACTAAACTACCAATCGTATATCCGCCTTGTTTCTCAGGGAGCACTCGAGAAGCTGTTCCAATTCCGCTCTTAAACCCATATGCCATCATGCCTGTTCCAGCACCCATGCACCCTTCTTCTACCTCAGTTGAAGCGCCTTCAATTGCCTCAAAGACATGTCGCTGGCGAACATGACGACCTTGAGCATCGTTCAAGAACCCATCATGACACTCAGCAACGATCGGGTTCGGAGTAGTTTTCGAAA
>JABXGU010000123.1 GCA_016550415.1 archaeon
GTCGAAGGTTTTATTGAAAATAAAAGCAGAGAAGGAGAGATTTTCAGGAAGCATGGTCCATCGGGTTTCTTTGACAGTGACTGTGATCGATGTCGTATTACCACACCAGAGTATTCCGGAAGGATAAGAAATTGCAGTCAAATTGAGTGTTGGATTCTCATCTATGAAGGGCAGAAGGTTAAGTTGATTTGCTAGTTTCAATGCAAGGTCTGTAGTGTAGGGAAGCCATCTGCCCTCCTCAAGTGTAGGTTCCTGAACAAGACCGCCATAAGCACTTGCATCAACCAAGAGTGTTTTGATGGGATCTTTATCACTGAGACCAGGTGCATCTGGTTTGAGTCCGAGTTCAGCTAAAAGATAGAGGATACCCACGGCATAGAACGCAGTGATTATGCTTGTCGCACCATTCAGATAGCTAGTTGCATATGATGCCAGTAAAGAGCCATTTAATCCATTTAACGTCGGGTCCAGATATGAATAAGCTTGAAGCCCCAACCATGTATCAGCAAGGTATCCTCCAGCTTCTCGCCATTGATTGGGTAATGGTACTGTGTGCAATGAATCATAGAAATATTGGTGAGTCCCGTTGTCATGAAGACAATTCTTCAAGTAATAAAGGGCAGCACTGGCGTTTTGAAGTTCAGTTAAAGCTCCACCTAGTTTTTGATGTGCAATGAGGTCTAAGCAAGTTTCATCAAATCGGAAGGTGAGGTCGCTTTCATGACCTACATAGAGGTGATTTAGTCCAAACATGCCATAGTATCCTAGGGCAAATGTTTGACTAGCTATGATTTCATCGCGAATTAGGTCACCATACATGGACCAGGGGTAGCCTTCTAAATCAAGATATTCGGTCAGCTGAGAATAGGCATAATGATAAAGAGGACCAAATGTTGAGGTTTCCATTGCGCAACGGTCAGGAGTGGCGATGTCTGTATCCATCCCTATGCTGTCAGATTTTTGGTGCCACCCAAAGGAGGAGAGGGTTGTAAGCCAGCAATTTTCAAGATAGATGCTAAAAGTAGTCTGATTGATTGCTCCAAGTCCTCCAACTTCAGCCAATGAAGAAATGATTCTCCAACTCGTAAGGAGGTCACCAAAGAGGATAGGTTCAGAGGCGCCACCCCAGCCTGTGCAACAGTTATTGAGGTATTGTTCAAGATTTGTGGTAGCTCCATCTAGCCCGCCTGTTACCGTTAAACCAAGTACAGCATACCATGCTTCATCGGGTGAGTTATGAAAATCGTGATTAATATCTCCACGTCCCCATCCTCCGTTGGGGAATTGGTTATCCAGAAGGAAGATTCGACTTGAAGCAATATCGAAGGAGCCAAGGGCACTAAGTAGCTCAAGAAGACGAAGAGCGCAACCAGTGCCTAGCACCCACTCTTCAACATCAAGTGTGCATTTGGTATCGAAAATACCTGAACCGGTTGGATCCTCACAAGCTTCAAGATACAGTAGTAAAGCAGACTGATTAATCGCATTCAGCGTTCCCAAAACATCTAGAGCTTCTAGGGCATCAAGGGAGGATACTAGGCTGCATACGATTTCCCCACTTGGCGAAGAATAAAAGCCGCCATATTCTGTGCTTCCCAAATCGAGTTCCTGACAGGAGGCAATATAAGCTGTTGCAGCTAAGGCATTGATTTTGTTGAGCTGCCCCAAAACAGCTAGACTGCTCAGGGCAAAATAAGTAGCTTTCAGAGTGGTCTTGGATGCCCCCATCTCTTTGAAGAAGCCCCCAGTCATCGGATCTTGGCAGCATGCTAAATAATCACCCACAAGATCAACTTCAAGGTCATTGAGTTGATTGAGAGCTGCAAGGGATAAGACACTCATTCCCGTTGTTATGCAGCGGTCCTGTAATTGTGGGCTAGACAAATCTTCGAAACAACCCAGTGTAGAGTTATAGCAAACATTTCGCAGCCAATCACCAAAAGCAGATACATTGACGGATAATGAATGGACAGCCACTAGCGAATTTACATAATATGTGAAGGCAATGGAGGGTTCTAAGGGGTACCCGAATCCGCCAGCACCTTGAACAGCCCAATAATCACCTTGCTCCGACAAAACTAGCTGTAGGCTAGTGAGGGTTGCACCCAAACGTTCTGCTAGTCTAGCTCGGAGAATCCAAAGGAGCAAATTATCCATGAGGAGGTTTCCATCATCATTTAGATGGCTTACTCGATCAACGCCCCAATAGTAGATTTGAGTGTTCCCAGTATGGCTATAGAACCAGAGGAGCTGGGCACCCGTTTGTCCAATATTATTTCCAAGAACGCTTGCTGGTACTGGCAGGTTGGCTATTCTATAGGCATCGTAGGCTACATGGTCGGAATAAACATTCAGTCGACCATTGCTGATTGGGATATTATTTGGGGCATTGAATATTTGGAATGAAGAATCAGAGGGCCAGAGGTAGCGTTCAGAACATGAGATGAAATCTGTTACAGGGTCA
>JABXGU010000124.1 GCA_016550415.1 archaeon
ACATCTGACAGTCATACCTACATCTACTGGAATTCATCACTTAATCCATATTACTTGACTGAGGACCCAACTGCTTTCACCGAAGAAACACTGACAACAGCATTAGGCAACCGAATTGCTCTTAAAAACGAGTCAGCATTTTCTGGTGTATGGGGACCAGACCCGGTTTCAATGAGTTTCACTTGGTGGTTCGACAAGGAGTCAAGTATTCTATTGAAATTAACCAATGACGCTTCAGTAACTTCTTCGACTTATCCTGATTGGACTTCAGAGGTCACAATTGAATTGACTTCGTGTGATTTCTTTGGTATACTAGGTTTTCTAATGTATACTAAGATCTTTGGTATCCCGCTACTCTACCTAATTATCGGCATTGTCATTCTACTGATTATTCTAATCCTAGGAGTCATTGCCTGTCGAAAGAGAAAATAGCAAGTAAATCCACAATTTGGGCGCAAAGCGCCCTCCCTCCTTTCTTTTTTCATTTACGATGAAAATATGATTCTAGTTTCTATAGACTCGTTGCTATCCTCTTCTGAGGTTTCAGTCGTGTCTGGTGGACGTCTGTCAACGAAACTGAAAATCGAAATGAACCCAAGTATGATAAAGAGAAAAATTAGTTTGTGAGGTATTGTTACTGGGGCAACCAAGTACCATGCAAGAGAGAAGCCCGCTAGAAGGGCAGTTATGAATCGTATTCGGTTTGTACTTTCGCGCAGTGCTAATCTCTGAGTGACCCAATCTATTAGAGTAGGTAAGGCTAATACTAAACACAAGAAATCAGTGGCCAAATCCCCTAAATTCATGATTTCTGGTATTGTCAAACGTATTGATATGACGAGGACAAAGCCAACAAAGATGCCGAGATAAAGTCCTGAGCAGCGGGCACATACATAGAATAATTGCCCGTCAAAGTGGACTTGGAATGCATGGTTTTCTTTGTGTTCGAAATATCGGAGAATCGCTTTGACGATGCGTTTCAGAAGATTTCACTCCCATGAGAGCTTAGATAGGACAAATAGGTGGCAATTTTCGCTTATGTTCCGATATAGTAATTTGCTGGCGAAGTTTTTTGATTTGCTTTGATGATAATCCTTTAGGTGTTCTACCTACTACGAGTTCATCAAGTTGTTCATATGTTGCACCAAGTTCCTCCTCATCGGTTTGTCCTGCCCAAAGACCAGCGGAGGGAGATTTGATTATAATGTGTTCAGGTATCACGAGATATTGAGCGAGGGCTCGAACCTCTCGTTTAAGAAGACTTCCTAGGGGGAGAATATCAACCCCAGCATCACCATATTTGGTGAAATAGCCAAAGGCTAGTTCAGTTCTATTACCTGTGCCAACTACAAGTCGCTTTCGTTTATTTGCTTCATAATACAGAGTTATCATTCGAAGACGGGCTTTCAGATTGGCCAAAGGAATATCGATCTTAGCAGTAGAGGAAACACCATAGACTTCGAGGAAAGCGTGATAGACCGGTGTGAGATCATAATTGATAGTTTCAATTTTGAACTTCTTAGCAATATATTGTGCATCTGAGATGTCTTCATGGGAGTAGTAACCGCATGGGAGAATAAGTCCTAATGTTGCATCTGTTACATGTCTACAAAGGATAGCGGTGACGCTGGAGTCAATACCCCCAGACATGCCAACGATAAAGCCAGAGCTACCACTTTGGTCTAGATAATCACGAAGCCAGCCTTCAATTTTCTGTGCAATACTTGCATAATCACGCTTTACAGTCATTTCCGAGGTTTCCCTCCTTTAGAAGGACTTGATTTTAGTGGAACTAGGTCCATAGATAAATTAAGACCAGTTACTGAGTGGGTAAGTGCTCCGACTGAGATAACATCAATTTGAGTGGCTGCATACTTAGCTATATTATCCAAGGAAATATTGCCTGACACTTCTAGAAGCGGAGGTTTTGATAATTTCAGTTTTCGAATGGCTTCAACAGATGCTGAAACCTTAGATGGCGACATGTTATCTAGAAGTATGGCGTCTACACCGGCTTTTGCTGCAATGATTGCTTCTTCCAGTGTGCGAACCTCTACCTCGATAAATGTGGTGAAACTCAATTTTTCACGAGTCCTCTTGATGGCTTGAGTGATACTTTCAGAAAGTGCTAGGTGGTTATCTTTGATTAGGACAGCATCATCAAGGCGCCAGCGATGAGGATCACCACCACCTGCGATAACAGCCAGTTTGTCAAAAATTCTTAACAAAGGGGCAGTTTTTCGAGTGGCAGCAACTCGAATTTGTGGATTAACTTTCCTAGCAGCAGTTATCATCTTAGCAGTTAAGGTAGCAATTCCACTCATTCGTTGAAGCAAATTAAGAATTGTGCGCTCCACAGTAAGTAAAGTAGCTGCTGAACCTGTTATTTCCAAGATGGTGTCATCAACATTAACTTGAGCTCCATCAGATAGATGATATAAAACTTGCAGACCTAAATTCGGGAGAAATGTGGCTATGAGTTCAACACCAGCCACCAATCCATCTTGTCGAGTGAATACCCGAGCCTTTGCCCGTTTTTCAGGATTAACGAGAGCTGTTGTGGTGATATCACCACAACCCACATCCTCTTCGAGCATTTCAAAAAGTTTGCTAAGAAGCTGGTGGTGTTGAACCTGTTCTAAGCGAGATGTATCCTCAGGAACCACTATTCTCACCTTCGGATGTATTCGAATATAATCTTGGCAAGCTGTTATCGTGTTGCGTTAATACCTCTCTAAAAGGCTTCTCTCATGCCCTATTTCTCTTTGCTATCCTGTGTAAGATCAAACATTCGTTGGATAGCTTTGTGAGCACGTTTAGCAATTGATTCAGGTATAGTTACGATGTATTGATTTTCTTCAAGGCTAGTTTTTAGCTTAGTTAGTGTTATTTTTTTCATCGAACGACACACAGCATAATCTAGTGCAGGAAGAAAGGTCTTTTCGGGAATTTCACGGCGAAGCCGAGACACTAGATCTACTTCTGTGGCAATAATGAAAGATTTCGCAGTGCTTTCTTTTACATATTTAATCATTTGACCGGTAGACCCGATAAAGTCTGCTTTCTTTTGAAGGTCCCAATCACATTCAGGATGAGCAAGTAGTTTTGCTTTAGGATGTTCCTTTAGTAATTGATGGATTTTAGGGTCAAAGGTGAATGTTACATGGACATGGCAAAAACCATGATCAGGAATGGGAATGACTTCTTTACCGCAAACGTAACGGGCATAATCTGCCATGTTTCCATCAGGGCCAAAGATAACGGTTTTACTATTCAAACGTTCCAGAACAAGGCAAAGATTTGAGGAAGTGCACATAACATCTGCTTCAGCCTTTGCTTCTGCTGTAGTATTCACGTAGAGAACCACGGGAATGCCAGGATACCGTTCCTTTGCTTCACGAACAAGATTGGCTGGAAGCTGTGCTGCCATTGGGCATTTCGCCGCAGGATCAGGAATGAGTACACGCTTTGTTGGGTTAAGAATGGCAGCAGTTTCTGCCATGAAATAAACGCCACAAAACAAAATCACTTTGTGTTCTATTTTCTGAGCTTGCATACATAGGCCTAGACTATCGCCGATATAGTCAGCTATCTCTTGGATTTCTGGTAACTGGTAATTGTGGACAAGGATGATTGCATCTTGATCACGTGCCAAACGGCGTATTTCCTTTTGTAATTGTTTCACCGTATCCATGATTCTATGCCGCCTGGCTTTAATTTCAGTGGGATTTTAGAACATATTGTATTGAAATAGTATTCTACTTTTGCTAAAAGAGTAATTGTTCAT
>JABXGU010000125.1 GCA_016550415.1 archaeon
CTTCTCGATATTTCTTTTCCAACAGCAAAGGCTTAAATTCTTCTTGGCAATGAGGCCATGATTCTTCATGTACACTTCTTCTCATATAGCCCCCTTCCAGTTGTTGCTTGTTGTATTATATGATTAGCTTCCCAATGTGTCAAGTTCCAGGAGGACGGTGGTTATTGTACCTTGCGGACTTTTGGTCCACAACGTTTTGCACTTTCCGTTGACATATCGAATTGTTTTCACTATAATGAGTTGAAACGGGGCACAAGGTTGGCACAAATCTGGCACAAGCTTTCGTAGGTGCATTCGGAAGGCCTGCAAAGTCACGTAATTTCGACGCCGGGGTGATGGAATTTGGTAGACATAGCGGACTTAAAATGCTATTCTACTACTTTTCGCAACTCCTGAGATTACGTTCGAAATAGCACAAACGCAGCTCAGACAATGCTTTCACCCATTCTGTCTATTGAGGGCAATTCTGCCTAGTCGGTCTATTTTGGAAAATGGACCGCACAAATACCACACTTCTTGAAAAGCGAAGGGGAGTGGTTTCAAATCACTCCCCTGTTCTACAGCTCTGATTCCTTATCTGACTTTAACTACTTTCTGTGTGATTTGTCCATCAATTTCTACGAAGTAAATTCCCAATGTTATTTTGTCAGGTGCTACAACCCTACCGGTAATGTCATAAACACTACATTTCTTAGCACCGGGCAGCAGTAATGGTCCACTGATGATTGTCGGTTGTGGTTTTGCGCCTTTGTTCATGCTAACCTCATCATCGGAAATACCTGCACTCGTACCTACTAATTTCAATAGCCAGAAATCCGCGCCACCGGCACCAAAGGATTCTGTCCATCCTGCAACGATATAATGACCCTGCGTATCTATTTCAACCGAATTGCCACTTTCCTCATTACCCCCCCCATAGGTCTCTGTCCATACTGTGTCACCATTTGAAGAGTCAACTTTGAGAAACCAGATATCACGATCGCCTGCGCCAAACGATTCAGTTACGCCGATTACAAGATAATATCCTTGCTTATTGACCACGATGGACCGGCCTGTTTCGAAATGTATGCCGCCGTAGGTCCTTGTCCACACCGTATCACCTGTCATTGGGTCTAACTTGAGAACCCAGAGGTCGTAGTTGCCGGCCGGGTCTTCCTTCCGTCCCGTCATCACATAATTACCTTGATGATCTATTGTTATCTCGCCGCCTACATAATTGTCTACCCCACCATAGACCTTTGACCACACGGTGTCTCCATATGTTGGTTCTATTTTGAAGACAAGGAGATCCCAACTATTCCAGCCCATATTGTATCTTGACCCTGATACTACATAATAGCCCTGCGAGTCTACAGTAACAGTGCTCGCTAGCTCTACCGGATAGCCAGGCCAATACTTTCTCAGCCACATCGTATCGCCGTTCACTGAATTTATCTTGTAAACCGCACAACATGCCCGCGAGGCCTCTGTATAATACCCTGCCACGATATAGTAACCATGGCGATCTATTGCAACTGAACTTGCCCAATCTATGTTGCCGCCTCCGTAGTGTCTCGCCCACAAGGTGTCGCCATCGGTTGGATCCATTTTGAGAATCCAGAAGTCCCAAAGGCCTAAAAGTAGAGAATCGTCATATTGTCCACCGACAATGTAAAAACCCTCCGAATCTACTGCAACTGAATTACCAGTTTGAAAATAGCCACCGCTCGGCCCGTATATTTTCGACCATATAGTGTCTCCACTTGCTGGACTAATTTTGTATACCAGCAAGTCCAACCCATTGGCATCAGACGACCAGGTGGAACCGGTTACGACATAGTAGCCCTGTGAATCTATTGCTACAGAGGTTGCTAAATCGTCGTATATTCCGCCGTAAGTCTTAGTCCACACTGTATCCCATTCGTAAGCGAACATTGGTATGATTATGATAAAAAACACATCCAAGTATTTTACCCACGATAATTGCATTTTATGCAGCGCTTCAGCGACGCTAATTGCTACATAACCTCCTTACTGAATCAATTTTAGCGATTAGTTGTGAAAAATCCGTAAAATAACAGTATGTTCTGAGACCATGAGCCCACCGGCCCCGATAATAATCAGCGGTATGAAAGCTCAAAAGATGAACATCAATGTGTCACTATTTCCCATATCAACGACGCCGACATTCGCCGGCGCCGTTGATCTATCTTTAATAGTCATATGGTATCTGTGGCGGACTAAGATTTGTACAATGAATATCTTGTGCTATTAGACTATCCAATACCCACCAATGCGAGTAACAGAGCGAATAGTAGTTTGTGCCGCTCTCGTCAGTCACACCATAGATTCCCCAATGCCCATCTTCAAGTCCGTAGTCATCATTAGTGATCCAATAACTATCACCACTTCTGTAATAATACTCTGCTTCTCCACTTTCGTCAAGCCTTATTACATATATGGTATCAAGTTTGGTCCCAGCTTTTTGGTTATTGTGGTCATAAACAAAACCCTTTATTCCGGTCGGACCCTGAGCAACTCCTATGGTGCAAAAGATACCAAGGACTATGATTATTGCAGCTGGTCTCTTACACATTTTCTTCCTCTCTGATAACGTAATGGGTTGATTTTCCCTATCAATACAACCTCGGCCCCCGCAGACGAACTTCTGACTTTTCTCAATGACCCTGTTCCGGTCTCTCCATTGTAACAATGGTAGAGGGGTCAGGACCGAATCACCGTGAACAAGAAAACCCGGGTTACTACATACCTGCTCGTTCTATTATAAGTGGAAAGAATGCAGCAACAAGGGGGATGTTTTTTTATTAACAAACATGTTAATGATTATGGTCTGCTAATGTCACAGCTCTTAACATTCTACATCCTTCTTGGCAAGAGCTGTTTCTCCAGTGAACGTTCAGCGTTTTGATACTTCCGTCGTTTTCGTTGACCCTTCACAAACCAGCACAAGCGCTGAGCAACAACAAACTTCTTGACACAAAATATCTTACTTGATTTTTATTCTCTACGCAAAAGAACACTAGCTAAATTCTGATGGTTGTCCATCATTGCACGTAGAGATCGGAAGAGCGGACAACCACCATTCACATGGTCTGTACCCACTCATGCCGACCCTAGGTCATTCTAAGAGGAAATGACCAATTGTCAATGATGAATGTGACGCTTAAGTGCTGTTAGAGTTGAATTCAACACGCAGCGAGAAGTGACGTGTACCGTCGTACTTGTGTTAACGGTCCGGTGAAGAAAATCCACTTCTGATATATGGCACAATTTTGACACAATAGATACAACAACAGCCCAAGCGTTTCCAAGTTTCGGGAATGCAGTTCGAAGATGCGGAGTTTCACTCCGCTTCCTCTCCCCTTTTCCGTTGACAAATCGAGCTATTCTTATTATAATGAGGCTAAAGTGTGGTAAAAAAGCGGTACACGACCGCACATTTACCGCACATCTGAAAAAAGCGGAATGACAGCGTGCTCGCAAAGTGTTATGCCGCAACGCCGGGGTGATGGAATTTGGTAGACATAGCGGACTTAAAATCCGCTTCCCAATCTTTGGGAGTGCCGGTTCGAGTCCGGCCCTCGGCATTTCCCTCACCTGGAAGGTGAGGGAAACTCTAAGCACTAAATCCTAAATCCTAAGGTGGATAGAATGGAGGGGAAAATGAAGGAAAAAGTATATGATTTGGAGGAAAGAACATTCAGGTTTGTCCAGCGAGTAATCTCATTTGTCAATAGACTGCCAAAAACCATTCCTAATATTGAAATAGGAAGACAGCTGGTAAGATCTGCCGGTTCTGTTGGCGCGAACTACATTGAAGCAAATGAATCATTAGGTAAAAAAGACTTTGTCATGCGGATAAGAATCTGCAGAAAGGAAGCAAAGGAAAGCCGCTACTGGCTAAGACTCGCACAGGTGAAAAAGGCAGAGGATAAGGAAGAACAACAATGGCTCGTGCAGGAAGCCAAGGAATTTACAAAAATCTTCGGATCAATTGTTACTAAAAAATCCCAA
>JABXGU010000126.1 GCA_016550415.1 archaeon
ATCATGGGAAGTATACCTCTCTTTGTAGTTCCAAAAGAAGCACCTATTTTTACAATGATATTACCAGGTTCCAATGCAGCAATTCAAGTATTCATGTTATTTGTAATATATCCTCTTGCCATCTTAGCTGGTGGTATCATATTCGGCTACATAACTACTCCATTATATCTCACTTTTCACAAGTACATCCTTGGAAGAAAAATGACTTATGGGATATACCAGAGACCTCCTCTAGAAATGGAAAAATTTGGAAAACTGGGTAGCGGATTTTTCCCAGGACTTGTTGCCATCAACATTGCTAGTATGCTGTCCCCATACCTCTCCTCGCTCCTACTTTTTCCATCTGTTCAAGAAAATCAAACAACATTCTTTGGATTTATTATCTTGCTAATATTCACAAGCGCCTTCTCCAGTATTCTCTTTAGTGGAGTCTGGTTCCTTAACGATGCCGGAATTGGATACTCCAATAAAAACACGGCAATGGAGACAGATGGAATTCTTGAAATCAGAAGCTGCGGAGGATGGTACAAACAACTATTGAAGGGTTATGCAGGAATTGGCGCAATTTTCACATATATCGTCTTAATCACTAATTTTTGGTTTACAATGGAAACAGGATGGATGGATCCAATAACAATGATTCTAATACTTTCAATTTTTGTGCCAATCCCAATTTACGCTGCAATGGCCGTGCTCCCTACGATTATCCTCCTTGAAGTTACCAAAGCACACCGAATTAAGTATGTTCTAAAGGTTGCTAGAAAAATGGGAATTACTGAAGATATGACTAATCTTGTCTAATACCAATCTTACAATCACCTATTAGCTCGCCTTTTCTAGACCGATTTGACTTGAAAAACCAAAGGATTCACCGAGATATTAAAAGGATTCAAAGAATACTTGCATATTTGTTAAACGAATCTTCAAGGTGAGACTGATTTAATGTCACCTTCCATATCGCCCAGAGCTTCATGGAATGCAGTAAGGTTGAAATCACCTGTCCTGGCTGTAGATGCAGTTATCCAACTTGATGATGGTCAATTCATTCTCATTCGAAGGAAGAATCCACCTTTCAAAGGATGTTGGGCTTTACCTGGCGGGCTCTGCGAAATAGGCGAAACTGTAGAAGAAGCATTAAGCCGTGAAGTAGAGGAGGAAACAGGGCTCAAAGTAGAGCCTGAAAGACTTATCGGTGTATTCTCCAAACCAGATCGGGACCCCCGAGGGCACACGGTCAGTATCGCTTTTTGGGCGCATATTGTAGGAGGTCAATTACATTCAGGAAGTGACGCAGCAGGCGTGGCAGCATTCCAAAAGCTTCCAACACAACTTGCTTTCGATCATGCAAAGATTTTGGAAGCAGCAGGCAGTCTTAAGCAGAAAAAAAGACTTAAACAAGACGCAAAAAGAAATATAGTGTCTAAATGATTTCAACAAAGTTTAAATGTAAGAGACTTACATTCTTTCTTAGTTCTTGAAAAAGAGATATGGTGTTAACAAGCATGTCAGGATCAGACAAAGAAGCCATTCTCATTCGTGTTTCAGAATTTTTATCTAAGGCGGTCAACGATCTTGCAGATGCACTTACAGATATTGCTAAGCAAGTAACAGAATTTAAGCAAAGCCTTGAAAAAATACGTGGCGATTTAAAGACTGCCCAAGTTACTCCCATTGCAACCTCAACAATACCTCTTCTTTCTTCTGAAGGAACACCAGCACCCTCCACAGGGAGCCTTTTTGATTTCCTCGAAGGAGAGGAAGGTTCCATGCCAACAACTGCTGAGCCTGAAGGTCTAGCAGAAGCCATTCTTCTTGGTGAAATGCCTGGACCTGAACTCACTACGCCTCCCACCGGCCCTCCTGCCACACCTCTGACAGGTCCTCCAACTGCACCACCAAAGGTGCCAACAACCGGTCCACCAAAGGCACCACCCACAGCACCAACAACAGGTCCTCCAACTGCACCACCAAAGGTGCCAACAACCGGTCCACCAAAGGCACCACCCACAGCACCACCTGCGGCTATGCCAATGGAACCAGTTTCTACTCCGGCAGTAGCAGCACCGGTTAAGCCAATTGAGGCTCCTGTGGCTTCTTCATCAGCATCTTCTGGTGAGGGAATTGGCAGCCTTAGAAGTGAGATGTTGGCTGAAATAAAACGGATTAAAGAGATTTTTGAATCCTAAAGATTCCTAAAAAGAAGTACAGAATTCATTTGTTGCCTTTTATGGTCGAATGACGCATTTCTTAGTAAATCCAAGCATTAATCGTATATTCAGGTCTACATAGTATTTGAACAAAAGAGAAGTTGGCTTCTATCTAATTTTAGAGGATTTATTCTAGAGTGAAAGACGCCAAAGGGAATCACTAGCGATGATGAAGAAAGTTTCATCCTTGAAAACAACAATGGAATGATTGTATTTAGCAACAGCGAGAAATGTCTTTATCTTGGTTTCTTCGCCCTCTCGGTATTTCATTTGTACTTCTAAACCGATAGTACCACGATTAATGCTAAGCTTGTCAATGGCACGCTCATCAACGATGGGAATTTTCATCTCTCGAGCCTGATCATATACTGCTTGTCGGAAGTTTGTGACAGATATTTTTGATGACAAAGAAATCAACTCATTTACTTGTTTATACCTGCAATTGTGTTATTGAACTTGCAGATTCAGCCATAAATGTTTTGTGCCTTATATTTTTCGTTCAAATATCTTGCATTAATATAAAGTAGATGGGTGGTGCCTATAAAGATGATGCGAGGTAACGGAGTCTTTCAAGAACAAGGTCGGGATTGGTGAAGGCGAAAAAGGCTGAAACGCGAGGACCATCATCTTTTCCAAAAAATACTTGATAGATGAAGCGGAAGAACATTTTTTGGACATCCGCTTTTAGAGGTTTTGTGATGGGCGTCATAGCATCACGAATAGAACGTTCTGTCCATTTTTTGGGATTGAGAGAATCGATGAGTCTCTGGAATAGAGGACGGAGGATTGGTGACACTTGTTGAGAAAGTCCTTCGGGTGGTTCATCTAGAACCCTTATCCGGTAGGTTTCAGGCGCATATGTGGTTATCCAAATCTTTGCTTTTGTAAGGCACGCAGTAACATATGCTCGCTCCTGCTTTGAGAGTGTTTTAGGAATTAACTCACTTTTAGCTAGTTTTTCAATTGCCACATCGATAAGATCGTCTGAAGGAATTATTTGAGCCAATACAGCGGCATGAAGATAGGGAATCTGAAGAGGTAGCGTTTTTGCAATGGGTCCAAGTTGAGCAAGTTCATAGCTTCGTTTAATATCATCGATTTCATTTTGTGCAGCTCTGGGCATATCCACACCAAAGTATACACGTTCAGCGCGATCGTATTGCCCAATATAGGTTGGGATATATTCTAGCCCAAGAGTAATGCGTTTCATTGGCTTATTCTTTAGGAAGAGGTATCGGAGGGGCTGTCCTGGAGCTACAGAGACCCAGGTTTTTGGAGTAAAACCAATGAAATCAGAACTGCCCATATCGCCCTTATCTACACCGCCTTCGATAAGGCCTACCCATTCATATGCGTACGGAAATGGTGGCTTGAATTTGAAGACCTTTTCAGCAATCTCCTTTGCACTATCTCTGGAGCCTCCGGGAGTTGCATGATCTTTCCCAAAGGGTTCAAAGCCAACATTTAATACACGCCAAAGTGCTGCCCATTCAACTCGCCATGACAGTTTTCCTCGGACAAGGCTAGTTGAACCAGTTTTGCCACAATAATTACAGTGGTATTTGACAGTGTAGGCATCCAGATCCACTGACGTGATTTTAGTATCTGTAATCTTCTGGCATTTTTCGCATACAACATCAAATGGAATCCAATCTGGAGGATGGGGTGCTCGAGCGCGATAGTGATTTACTACTTCGCGGACTAGTTCTCGATGCTCGATGGTGTAACGCACCAATTTTTGCATTTCAGGCCAAGCGTAGATTTCATGGGTGCTAAGAACTTCTGCACCTTGACTAAATGAATCAAGATAATTACCAAAATCCTGCCAATAACGTTCTGTCCACCCGGATAGTTCACCCTTTGGATCAGGAACATTTACCAGCCGATAACCAATGTAATCCTTTGCCTTTTCGCTGTCGAGGAATTGGGCAAGTTGAGCGGTTTTACCCTTCCATTCATCGCTGGTGTAACGGACGATTGTGTGTCTAGTTTTGATTCCCCGTTTTCGAAGTATTTGCATGACGGTATTGGCTAGCGTTACTTCCCCTCGTAATCGTCCCACATGTTGAAGTCCAGAGACTGAAAGCCCGCAGCTGCAATTGATGGTATCAGTAGCAGAACCCCAATAGGTAATAATGTCTTCGACAAGCTCATCAATCCAATGTTGATAGGAAGTATGAGCATCAGTTAAGGTTCCTTTTGGCAAGATATTCACCGGTAAGATTCAAACTCCAAGTAGGACATAACCAAATAAGAAACCATCGCTAATCCTCATGATATTCTTTGGGAAGCCAAATGGAATCTAACTTGCGATAATGTTGGCTGATTCGTTTTATTAACTCGTCAAGGTTCCAACCGGTAATGGCAGAAACCGGAATCCAGTCCAAATCATAATTCTCATTAAAGAAGGAAACAATTTCTTTCTCTATTCTTTCTCCAGCAAGGTCTGCTTTATTGAACACAACAATTACCCTTTTGTTTTCTATACCTGTTGCTTCAAGAATTGTAAGGCTACTCTTTAGCTTCAATTGTAATAGTGTCAAATTATCGGAAGCATCCACAACCAAAAGAAGTAGATCAGCTGCTCGCATATCATCCAAATTTAGCTGGAAAGCAGAGATAAGCTCTGGATCCAATCCCAAAGCAAATCCAATAGTATCGACAAATAGCAATCCCGGGTTTACAGAGCTAGACCACTTTGAAGCAAGAGTGGTGAAGGGACGATCACTCACCTCTTTGTTTGCACCAGTTAATTTGTTAAACAAACTTGTTTTTCCTGCATTATAGCAGCCCACCAAACAAATCATTGGCATACCGAGTTTACGACGCTTTGCCAATCGCCTACGATTTTCCTGACGCATCTTCTCAATTTCTGCAGCCACTTTAGCAATACGTTTACGCACTTGTTTAAGCTGAGCATGATACGCATATTCACCAGGACCACTCCCATTGCCTCGAGTTGGTTTTTCACGATAAAGACGTTCTCGTTCACTCAATTTAATTGAAGGATAGCTCTTCTGAAGCCAAGCCAATTGCAATTGTAACTTTGATACGCGATCTCGAGCCTCCTGTTCGAAAACCTGTAAAACCACCTCATAGCGATCAATTACTTGGCAGCCAAATTCACGCTGAAGATTGTATTTCTGCATGGAATTGAGTATGTTGTAAGTTACGACAACTTCGATTTCCTCTTCAGCAACTCGTTCAGCTATTTCTTTGACTTTTCCTGGACCAAAAAGAAAACCAGAATGCATCTTGATTCGACTCTGCAGTATACAATCCACTTCTTCTAATCCTGCAGCTTTTACTAACTGCTTAAATTCAGCTAGTTCCACTGGCCATTCTGCATGATCATGCACATGTTGCCGCAGCATCACAATCAAAGTTCGTTGCACTAAAACAACACCATGAAAAGATGAAAATAACGCGATAAAAAAATCTTTTTGAACACGAAAATGACGCACGAATAGGAAACCTTAAAGCTCGCTAGCCTGTCTTTATATCGAGAAAGTATAGGTCTGCAGGATTCAGAATTTCCCGGGAAAAGGCGCACTAGCCTTCGAGGAATAAGCCGCAATGCAAGCCTAGAATTTTATCCCTCGATTCTCCCCGCTGGAAATCTGTAGCCAAACCTTTCTCCAAAGCTAGTGTGCTTCCTTAAGGGACAGCGTAAAAACGCTGGTAGAGCGGGGATAGAGAGTTAGCTAGTTTTTCTAAAAGATGGTAGATTGGATTAACTAATTTCGCGATTCAAATATTTTTGGCAAAGTAGCTATTAAGAAGCACTTACGAGTGCACTTACGTTCTGGGTTATCAGAAAAAATGTTGCAATTGCTTTACTTCCATCTGCCCATTTCTTCACAAATGGCTGCGACACGCTTTGTTGATTTTATGAGGTTGTCAAGGGAGATACTTTCGTTGGGAGAGTGGGCACGGGAGTTATAGTCACCAATCCCAATTGAGACCATTGGAACATATTTCTTAAAGAGGTAAAGTGGTCCAGAACCAGGATTTGTTGGATGCACTCGAAGTTTGTGTCCGAACACTTGTTGCGTTGCTTTTGCCACGATTCCTACAAATGGATGGCTAACAGGAGTTTTGGCAGCAAAATAGCCTTCATGCCATGCAATCTTGACATCAGTGAAACCATGGGTGTCCAAATGGTGTCTAAGTTTTTTCAGAATATCATTAGGGTTCTGATTCTCTACTAGTCGAAAATCTATCTTAGCTGAGGCTTTTGCAGGAATGATTGTCATGGAGCCTTCTTTTTGATAGCCACTTGTGAGTCCACAAATGTTCAGGCTTGGCTCACCATAGTAAGCATGTTTTAGTGCTTCTCCTTTGAGATTGAGGATAAAGGTTTTAATGTTATAGAACTTGCGTCGTCGATCCTCTTCAAGATCTATGTCAGAAATAACGCGAAGCTCAGCTTCTGTTAGTGGTTGAACATCATCATAAAATCCTGCAACCTGAATGCGTTCCTGTTCATCCTTAAGCGAGTTCAGTGCCCACACTAATCGATAAGGTGCGGAGGGAAGGATACAGGAATTGGAGGAATGAGCATCATGGGAGAGACTTTCAACTTCCAATTGAACATAAAGGATGCCCTTCAAACCGAGCCATGCTTCTTGAATGCCATCAAAGCCTGCGCTACCAAATTCCCATATGCCACCATCAGCCTTAAGGAAATCTGCATGCCGCCTTGTAAAATCAGTCAGATTGGGACTACTGATTTCCTCTTCACCTTCAATTAGGAACTTCACATTCACGGGTAATTTTTCTCCAGTATCATGGAAAGCACGAATGGCCCAAATCCTTGAAATAGTATCTCCTTTGTTATCTGAAGTTCCTCGTCCATAGAGTCGCCCCTGTCTAACTTCAGGTTCGAAGGGTGGTGATTCCCAGAGTTCAAAGGGTTCTGCTGGTTGAACATCATAATGATCATAAAAGAGTAAAGTCCGCCTTGCACCTACATCAAGACTTGCAGTTACTACAGGAGCCCCAGTGGTGGAATGGAGCTGGGTCCTAAGTCCAGCTTCCTTGAGCATGGAAATAAGAAGACTTGCAGCTTCTTCGAGACCCTCACCCTTAGCTGCCACTGAAGAAATACGACAGAGTTTCATGACATCTTGGATAATGTTAGTAGAATTCCGTTCGATATATTCGAGCACTGCTTTTGTCATATCAATCAAACCTGTTCCCATATTATGTCCGTAATAGAGAAAAATTTTACATTTTTTTACTTCCCAATATTACCCTGAGATAAGTGAAGATACCTGTTCAATTAGCTTCTAGCAGGTAAGGTGGAGTGCAGCGACAATTCTCTTCGCGTCCCTATCCAATTTATTATAGAGCTGGCAAGCTTCAGCGGTTTTTCTAGCGACAAGTTCAATCTTAGCGTTTGCAAGATATTGTTGGGTATCTGAAAGTATCTTAAGAGCACCATAATAGCCTGTTCCCACGATTAGAAGCTCAGGATTAGCGGCTAAGACTTCTTTTATGTCCTCAACATGCAACTCATGACCACTTTGGCGCCGCCAATTTGTGGAAAGGCGATCTGGCAGAAGGATGAGGTCTGAGTTGTAGATTTGGCCATTGATTACGATGCGACCGAATCTGTAATCTTCAATGTTCATTTTCACACGACAACTTTCCTTAAGATGATAATAGTCTTTTTATCCTGATTAAAGATGTCAGTTCCTCACGCAGCCACTAGGCTTTTCTATTCACAGAATAGACGAGGATAGTGTCAAAACTATTGACTGTAGCACTTTGGAGAAGATGATTATGACTGTGAAAGTGGGTATCCGGCACGAAGACAAATCCTTCGAATTGCGTACACCAATCGTTCCCAAGGATGTAAAGGAACTTGCTGCAAAACATGGGCTAGAGTTCGTTGTAGAATCATCAAAGCAGCGGGCCTTCACAGAGGAAACTTACCAAAAAATGGGTGCAACTATTGGCAGTCTTCGTGGAGTTCAGGTACCGGTGATTTTCGGATTAAAGGAGATTCCCGGCAAGGAATTTGAAGCAGGCAAAGTCTACCTGTTCTTTGCACATGTAATAAAGGGGCAGCCACATAATATGTCAATGCTGCAGCAAATCATCGATGTGGGTGCCACTCTCATTGATTATGAAAGGATTATTGACGTGGAATCTGGTCGACGATTGATTTTCTTTGGTAATTGGGCTGGCTATGCAGGAATGGCTGAAACACTTCGTGCATTTGGTCAACGTCTGGAAAATGAAGGCATTAAGCCCAATCCCTTTTCTGAACTTCGTCCTACCTACGAGTATGATGGACTAAAAGCCCTAGAAGCTGCGATAGAACATGTTGGCAAACGCATTAAAACAGAGGGAATTGCACCCTCCATCTCGCCTCTAGTAATTGGATTTATTGGGTATGGAAATACTTCAAAGGGTGCACAGACAATTTTTGACCTACTACCCCACAAAGAAATCACTCCCGATGCTCTATCGAAGCTAGAACCAAATCATCACATACTCTACAAGGTAGTATTCCACGAAGAGCATACAGTACGCCCAATTGACCCGACAACTACCTTTAATTTACAGCATTATTATGAAACGGGAAAAACAAAGTATGAATCACGATTCTTCAAGTATCTACCACATTTGAGCATGTTGATGAATTGCATCTATTGGAGTGATAAATATCCCCGAATGGTGACTCTGACTGAAATCAGTCAACTCTGGCAGCAAACAAAAGGGAAACCTCGCCTCAGAGTTGTAGGGGACATTAGTTGCGACATAAATGGAGCTATAGAGTTCACTGTGCAATCAACAAAACCTGACCACCCAACCTTTGTTTACAATCCCTCTACTGGTAATGCTACACTAGGAATTGATGGACCCGGCATTGTTGTCATGGCAGTTGACAATCTGCCAACAGAACTTCCCCGTGAAGCATCCACTTCTTTTAGTGAGACACTTCGCCGTTTTATCCCTGCAATAGCAAAGGCAGATTATTCTGCTCCCTTCGATTTGTTGGATCTTCCACCGGAAGTGAAAAAAGCGGTAATTGTATATCGGGGTGAATTAACTCCCGAATACCAATATCTTAAGAAGCACTTGCAAGGTTAAACTTAGTTTGGTTTCAGTAAGTAGGAGGCGTAAATCTGAATGAAACATGTACTAGTATTAGGAGCTGGACTGGTGGCAAAACCCTACATTAGATACATGCTAGAACACGAATATCAAGTCACAGTTGCTAGCCGAACAGTGAGCAAAGCAGAACAACTAATCGGTGACCACCCTAATGGCATCGCTCGTGCCTTCGATATAAAACATCAAACAGAAGAATTATCGAATCTTGTTAAATCTTCAGACCTCGCTGTCTCCCTTTTGCCATATACCTTCCATGTCCAGGTGGCAAAGGAGTGTATACGACATAGGACCAATATGGTTACTACCTCCTATGTTTCTGATGAGATGCGAGTCCTTGATGCTGAAGCGAGGAAGTCAGGTATTATCTTGTTAAATGAGTGTGGCGTCGATCCTGGTCAGGATCATATGAGCGCCATGAAGATTATACATGGTGCCCAAGCATCAGGTGGACGCATTATCTCCTTTACCAGTTTTTGTGGTGGACTTCCTGCACCTGATGCAAACACGAATCCCTTTGGCTACAAACTGTCATGGAGTCCAAGGGGCGTTCTGATGGCAGGGCGGAACTCGGCTCACTTTCTTAAAAATGGAAAAGAAGTGCTGATTCCAGGGGAAGAACTCTTCACCCATTGTCATAAGGAGACAATCCCGGGTCTTGGTGATTTTGAAGGATACCCCAATCGGGATTCCCTCCAATACATCGACCTCTATGGACTGAAAGGGGTGAAGACAATGCTCCGAGGAACACTTCGATATCCTGGTTGGTGTGAGACAATGTACGCAATCAGCAAGCTCGGACTACTCGATTTGACAGAACAACCACTCCAAGGCATGTCTTATGATAATTTCATGCGCAAACAGATTGACGTATCCTCCAAGAAGAATGTGATGCTGGAAACAGCGAATTATCTGAAATTACCAGTAGAGGGTCCCCTTCTCAGCAAACTAAGATGGTTGGGTCTATTTGATGACCGACAGATTCCAATAGAAAAAGGTGCAGCTATAGATGTTTTGACAAGTCTCTTCAAAGAAAAACTACAATATAGACCTGGCGAACGCGACATGCTTATTATGCAGCACAATTTCGAAATAGAATTCTCTGGCGGAAAACGAGAGCACACACGTTCTACCCTCATTGACTATGGAATCCCCAATGGTGACTCAAGCATGAGCAGGACTGTAGCACTCCCAGCAGCCATAGCTTCGCATTTAATTCTTGAGGGTGAAATACAACTAAAAGGAGTTCAAATCCCGATTCTCCCAGAACTCTATAAACCAATCCTAAGAGAGCTATCAGAGCTTGGTATAAGATTCGAAGAAGAAACAACCAGAGCCAAGAACTGATTTGGCAAGACTGACATTTAAAGGGCAAGCCACACACTACATTCTATTAGAAGCTAGATCGGCTAGGATTAGAAGCGATGTGATAGAATGGAACAAAGAGACATCGTAGCCATCATTGCGATTTTTGTATGCGTTGGTGTTGATGTGGCTTGGGCACTCCTTAATATTGTCATCCCACTACTTTTGGGAGCCCATGGCGATATAGTTCCATTATTACCTGGAAACGCCATAACCGATTGGCTCATCCTTTGGTACCTAATACCTCTTCTTTCGATTCCTCTCTATGTTCTATTAGCCAATATTTCATCACGATGGTTAGTATTACCACTCAACCAATTATTGAATCTCGGACATGAAGTCTATTACTTTGGACCTGAAACAACACGAAAACAGCCCACTCTAACATTAGCACGCAGAGCATTCTTTGCAGTTATCCTCATGTTTGGACTAGCACTTTCAATCACCAAGTTCATGCCCGAACAATGTGCCATCCTTCATTTCACAGATGCATTCAAGGATTACCCCATTTTCAATGAGATGAACCAAGCAATTATCCTGATGCCACTCATCTTTCCTTTCCTTGCCCTAATTCTCCCATCCTCTTGGCTCATTGAAGACACAAACTTAGTTTTCCACACTTTTCCAAGCAGTGGCCCTCAAGAACTAAAAAACGCTGGTCGAACACTCATAACCCTACTAAAAGGATTTGCTGGCATCTTCGTAATTTTGGATTATTTCCGTCTAGCCTGGAACATTGCCTTTGCATTCCCAGTTTGGCAATCTGTAGCGCCTCAGGGTGTACCTCTCTGGTTATTCTTTATCATCACATTTGTCAACCCCTTCGTCTATCTCTTCATGCCACTCCTCGCATTAATATTGTACTACAGATTCTTCCCTAGCCTACACGACAAATTCATAAAGAATATGAAATCAAAGGGAATTGTAGAGATTGGACAGATAGTCAAAGTGGATGTAGATATTTCAAATATGCTAGGTGTAAAAGAGACAAGTCAAGACTAGAAGTCTAAATTGCAGTTACTAGAGGACATCTGTAAATTTTAGTGCTACCAACTGATTATTGGTGGCTATCGTTGTTGCCAATGCATATGTTTGACTTTGTTTTCGTCTAAGATTTAGAATAATTTTCTAGTCCACAAAAACTACACAAAGGGACGACGTTTTTCATATAAAACAAAACCCATCGTTTCTGAGCTTGTTTTCAGCCATGACAACTTCTTACCCCTACGAAATCTCACTGGGTGAAGGCACATAATAGTAGTAGCGCCATTAGCTTTCGCTGCCCTGAGTTGAACTGACAACGCTGAAAGAAAAGCTTCACCATCAAGGGCATAAACAGCTGAATACCACTGCTTCGAGCCAGGATCTCCCAATACATAGCCAAAGGAAAGAGACCTAACATTTCCGTTGTCTTTTCCCATCCAGAACTGACCAAAGCCTCCAAGAGATTCAATTGAAGTCCTCACAGCATCAAAGGCATACCAGTTATATGCAATAATACCCTTTGGAAAGATTTCAGGCTTAACCTTTAGCAGAAGAAGAACATCCTTTACAGTGCAAGGCACCGTCGGAACCAAATCGTAAGACCATTGAACTGAGCCAAGATCTCCCCTCCAAAACACTTTCATGCGGAGAAGTTCATCCATCCCAAATTGCTGTACCAACCGTCTAGTTCCCACATTCACACTGGCAG
Organism: archaeon; assembly: GCA_016550415.1. The sequence goes on from JABXGU010000126.1 coordinate 12,391, forward strand.
TTGTCAAACGAAGCCGCTCAACACCCAACCTGGCTCCAGCATCAAACAAATGACGCGTCATAGCCCTCGCATAACCACGCCTTCGATACCATCTGCGAACCCTCAAACCCTCCAGCCACCCAGTCCGCCCACTCTCTATAATCCTCAGAGCACTAAAAGAAACTACACGACCTCTGAACTCTGCAACAAAAATATGCCTGTTAGCATCCCTAGCCCATTCATCCAAAACATTAGGCAAGTAATCATACCCACCCCAAGTATGCTTAGCAATCTCCAAAATCTCAGGCTTATCAGATTCCCTAAAGGGACGAATTACCAGCGACAAATCAGTCAACTCACAAAATCTGATTTTCCATCATTGGTTGAGTCATAATTCAAAGCAGTAGACACCATTGAAAACAAAGTATGTAACTGATAAGCATGATATATCATCTAGAGGGTATCAATCCGAATATCCTAGTTCTGTGTTATCGCCTAATAATTTGAATATTTGTTAGTATTTTCTTTTAATCAAGAATCCGTGGATGCTATTGTTTGTCGTTGGCGTTGTATATACACTTTGGTGATAATGACGATTATTGCGCAAAAAATAGTAATAAGTATAGCCCCTATCAGTTGTATAAAAAGTCCTCCTATAGCGGGGACAAACTTTTGGATTCGCATTTTGCCAGCTTCTGCGATGTATACTGCTGAAAAGGTGTCGACTGCAACACCTGTTGGACAAAATAACTCCACTCCATCACTCCCGGATTCGCCAAATATTGTAATAAGACTACCATCTGGGCGCAGCTTATATACCATATCATGATCAGCGTCTGTCAAATAGAGATTGCCCACAGTATCAATTTCTAAATCACCACACCATGAGTCTAGTTGGTATTGATCGATTAGGTTTCCCTCATAGAGAACAGCAACGAAGGTTCCATTGGCCAAAAATTTTTGAATCTGTCCCTTAATGAAATCTACTATGTATACATAGTCCAGCACATCAGTTACTACTGCATTTGCACTGTATAATCCTCCCGGCTCTGCGGATCTTTGACCCCATCGGCTGACGAGTTCACCTTGAAGAGTATATTTTGAAACATTACTCAGACCATCAACTACGTAAACAATGTCATCTGTGTCAATCCATATTCCCGA
>JABXGU010000127.1 GCA_016550415.1 archaeon
CCTCCGCGTCCTTGCTTTGGCATACAGGATTATTCCAGCTACAAAGATTGGAGAATTCAAAGATTCTTTAAATAAAGGTCAGGAGGATTTGACATTCGTAGGATTGACCGGAATCATTGATCCACCACGTGAAGAAGCTAGAAGTGCCATCGCCCTGTGTAAAAAAGCCGGTATTAAAGTTATTATGGTCACAGGGGATCACCGCCTAACTGCTATGGCTATAGCAAAGACAATCGGCATTACAGACGAAGATTCTTCCTTGCTTACTGGTGCAGATGTTGAGAAAATGAGCAATGAGGATTTAGACACTAGAATTTTAACAACCCCTGTAATTTCCCGAGCATCCCCTGAACATAAATTGAGAATAGTTGATGCCCTAAAGAGGAATGGTCAGATTGTAGCTATGACAGGGGATGGAGTAAATGACGCGCCTGCCCTGAAGGCGGCTGCTATTGGAGTTGCGATGGGGGTAGCGGGAACAGATGTAGCGAAGGCTACTGCTGATATTATTCTTACTGACGATAATTTCCAAGGAATAGTAGGTGCCATTGAGGAGGGACGGGTATCCTTTGGAAACCTTCGAAAGGTCGTGGAGTATTTGGTCACTACTAATGTGGGAGAAATCTTGACCTTCTTTCTCGCTCTTCTCCTTCTTCCTGGTATCCTCCTTTTTGCACCAGCACAAATTCTCTGGATTAACTTGGTCACTGACGGTGTACTTGATGTTACCATTGCTATGGAACAAAAAGAAAAAGATGTGATGAACCGACCACCCCGTAAACCCACAGAAAGTATCATAGACCGAGAAATGATTAGCCGCATAATCTTTGTTGCTCCCATAATGGCTCTGGGTACTCTTTGGATATACTTTGGAGCACTCCCTTTTGGTTTGCCCCGAGCACAAACTATGGCTTTTGCCACCCTCGCAATGTTCCAAGTATTCAATGCGCTAAATGTACGCTCTCGAACAGCCTCTGTGTTTAAACTCGGGTTTAGAACGAACAAGTTTTTACTGGTTGCCATTTTCATTTCTATTGCTCTATTGGTAAGTGCAACTCTTCTCCCAATTTTCCACATAGTGCTTCTTACAATCCCCCTCTTCCTCAGCGATTGGACACTGATATTCCTTGTATCTAGTAGTATCCTAATAGGTGAAGAAATTAGAAAGTATATTTGGATTAAATGGAGAGGAGCCCAGTAGGTTCTTTTCCAGTCTAATATTGTTCTTCGAACAGCTTCTAGAAGCCTATTATGACCGATGGGAATCTCGTCAGATGCTATAATTGTGATTATTGTTAGGTTTTCTGTGTTTTACTCTCGATTTTCTCAATATCGCTATATATCCGCCATTCAGCAACAAGACCATCTCGAATTTCAGCAATCCAAAGGACAGTTTCTTTTTCTTCAATTTCAGGTGCAATATGTGAACCTGTTGTTGTACCAATAATTGCTACACCATTGCCACTGGTTAGGACATGTTGTACAAGGATTTTGTATTTTGGGTAGTCTGAAAAGTATCCTTCCCATCCATCTCGACCACGGGTTATGTCCCCTGCCATGTCGATTAATGTAAAGTCCTCTGTCTGGAGCTTGATTAATCGCTTAGAGTCTCCAGCATTGATAACATCCACAAATTTGAGGGCGACAGCTTTAGGCGACCCAGCCTTCGCAGAACGGTCAGCATCTTGCTGATTTCTTAGTCTAGGCATAATCTTGACCCATCTTGAAGCTGTCTTAGTATCTAAAATCTATACCTCTCCATTTAGATCACCTGCTATCTGTAGGAATCCTTCAAGTGTGAAGACAATAAGGAGACAACACGTAAAACCTAGAAATTTCTAGAATTACCATGAAGAGTGATAATTACCTGAAGGCTTGGTCACTATGAAAGGTCAAGAATCAGAGGAGAAGATAGTGTTGGTTTGTCCTCTTTGTGGGAAGCGAACAAAGACCTTCAAATGCACTTCTTGCGGGGCCTCATTGCCCAAGTCTTTTCCTCTTCAATGCCCCAAATGTAACATCTTGGTGGAGTATTGGAAATGTCTACATTGCAAACATCAATGGAGGATTCCAAGCAAGCCCATTACCATTGCTACATTGCAGCCATTTGATGTTAAATTAGATCTCCCCAGTGTTGTGCTTGTCCATGTTGATGAACTTCGACGATACCATGCACATCCTGATACCGCTCTAAGCACCTATGTCAAAGCAGTATTACATGATTGTAATCTTCTACGTTGGCCAGGTCCCTGCAATGCTGTTATCGAATCTTGGGGACGGGATTGTGCTGCTACCGCACGAAAAGCTATTGATGTCATTGTAAACCAAGTTGAACGTCGATTCGACAGTGGGTTACCGCAGGTTATAGCCCTATACGAATTGGTTCGCGATTATGTGAATTACCAATCGGAAACAGGACAGGTGCTTCGCTTCCCTATTGAGACATTAACGCTTGGCAAGGGTGACTGTGAAGACCAAGCTATGGCTCTTGCTGCACTATACAAAGCTGCAGGATATGATACAGCAATTGTCCGGCTGTGGGACTCTGAACGAAGTTTTCATCACATATGTTGCGCCATACGTGCAGATGAATGGATTAACCATGGACTTTGGACGCTAGGTGGTGACCGTGATGAAGATTATATCTGGAAAGTTCTGGATCCAGCATTTATTCATCCATTTAATGAACTACCCAGTTGGATTCAAGACTACAAGGATCAAAAGGGCAAACCTTGGGTTCCTCCAGAGGTTGGAAGTGCCTTATATGTAAGTTGGGATGCATTAAGTGATAAAATGCGCAAAGATGTTATTAAAATTGGATAGGCAGCTCTTGGTGTCCTTAAGTGCTAAAATTCTTCATATATTAAATGTGAGAAAAAGAGGTATTGGTCAATAAAGGGAGGATTGTCCACATGCAAGCTGAAACGTTTTTCTTTTCCGATGAAGATGGCGTCGAGATTTTTGTCTACAAATGGCTTCCTGAAGCTGATGTTCCAATTAAAGGAGTTGTGCAAATTGCCCATGGCGCTGCAAGCCACGCGGGTAGATATGCACATGTAGGTGAATCCTTTGTTAAGGCAGGCTATGTGGTGTACGCAAATGACCATCGCGGACATGGTAAAACAGGTCAAAAGTCAGGCAGATTAGGCATATTAAGTATGGGTGACTGGGAGCGGATGGTTCGGAATCTCAAGGAATTAACCGACATTGCCAAAGGAGCCTACACGGATTCACCCTTCTTTATTTTGGGGCATTCCATGGGATCCTTTTTGGTGCAGAACTACATCCAAATGTGGGGATCAGACCTTCAAGGTGCTCTCCTGACAGGAACGACAGGTGAAATAGTAGCTCCATCAGATCAGTTTGACCTGGAGAGTATTCAAAGGAGTATAGCAGAAAAGGGATTTGATGCCCGCGAAGAAGATTTCAGTAACTTCATGAAAGCCTACAATGAACCTTTCGAGCCTGCAAGGACAGAATTTGACTGGCTGACACGGGATCAGGAGGCAATCCAAAGATACATTGATGATCCATTATGTGGATTCCCCCTTTCATATGGTTTCATTGTCGAACTGGGGAGAAGCATGTTTTCCCTGTGGGATTCGGAGAAATTACAGAAAATTCCTAAGGACCTACCGATTTACATCTTTGTTGGCAGTATGGACCCAGTCTCTGGAATGGCAAAGGGTGCTAAGACCTTGCTTCAACGTTACCAAGACCTAGGCATCAAAGATGTAACATTAAAGGAATATCCTGACTGCCGCCACGAATTGTTCAATGAAATTAACCGTGAAGAAGTAATCCAAGATGTCATCGCTTGGTTAAATGCCCATCTCTGAAATTTGTGTAAAGGAATTGTGTGGCTGCTTGGATTTATGGTGATGCGGAATCCTTGTTCCGTATTTACTTATCTAATGAGAATGAAGCCACAGCAATGGTATGATTGAATCCGAATTATATTTAGCTATGGAGTTGTATCAGGAATATTGTAAATCTCCACTTGGAGATGATTGAAGATGAGTAAAGTTCTCGCATTACTTGGATTGATACTGATAATTGTAGGATTCATTCCGCTTTTATTGCCAATGGTTGGGTTAGGAGCGTACGCTGCCTACTTCGATCTTGGTATCTATAGCCTTAATCTGGCAGGATATGTCTTTACTGAGGTTATGCTTGCCCTGATTGGACTCGGTGTGATTCTTCTGATTGTTGGTGCAATAAGGTAGATATTCTTATTTAACAGACATTGTGGATTATTGACCACAAGAGTGGTCAAGCCTAGTGAATTCTAGGACCACACAGCGTAATTTCTATTGACAAATAGTATCTACTTCAAAAGGCAGATGCTATTCAACCTACGTCATTCTATGCAAGAACAGAGTCTAGAAACATCATGATTGTAAATCCAACAATCAGTGCTAGGACAGCTTGTCGTGCAAATCCATTTTTTTGACTTTCAGGAATGATGTCTCCTGCAACCACGAGAAGCATTGCTCCTGCAGCAAAAGCTAGGCCCCATGGTAGAAGCTGCTGGAATATTGTGACAACCCCTGCTCCCAGTAGCCCTCCAACAGGTTCAATCAACCCAGTTAAAGTTGCATAACCCAGCGCTCTAATTCGGCTCTTACCTTCTCCCACTAAGGGTAAAGCAACTGCCAGACCTTCCGGAAAATTTTGAAGACCGATTGCCGTCGCGACTAGAAAACCAGTAGCGATATCGCTACTCCCAAAGCTAACTCCTACCGCTATCCCTTCTGGGAAATTATGGAGTGTGATTGCAAAAATGAATAACCAGATTCGAGAAATCCTCTTTGAACCCTCACTCTCTTCATTTTTTGACTGAAAATGGGGAATAACATATTCAATCGCAACCAGAAAGATGACACCAATAAGGAGACCACCGACAGCTACCCATATACCGCCCAAATCGATTGACGGAACTAGCAAACTGAAGGAGGTAGCTGCAAGCATCACACCAGCTGAAAAACCAAGCATAATTCCTAAGGTTCTATTCGAAATATCTCTGGTGAACAGGATCGGTAATGCGCCTACTCCCGTTGCCAACCCTGCAATTAGGCTAGCTGTGAATCCGAGCTGGACTAGTATTGGAATCATAGCACATTTTTTCTCCTAAAAAGAAGGGAATCTCCTTTTCTTCAAACGTGAAAAGGAGATGTTGGGTGTAGATGTTCATTCGATGTGACGGAATTTTTGTGTGTAGGGACCTTCGCCGGGCTTTCGTCTTCGGAAGTGTCCTGAGGGTCGTCCCTCTAATATTTCTTGGAACCAGGCTTCGTGTTCCACTTCCTCATGGAGGATTGCCAGTGACAAGTCATATGTTCTGGGATCCTTTCCGAAGGTCATCTTACAGATATCTGTGTAGACATTAACAGCACAACGCTCTGCTTCCAGTAGTACTTTGAGAATTTCTTTGATATTGGTGGAGTCTTCTGGAAGATATGCGGCTGAACATGCTGCCATGTCATGAAAGTCCTTCATGTCTTTTGGTAGCTTGCCTCCGAGTTCATAAATTCGGGGAACAAGGGTTTCAAAGTGTAGGCGGTCTTCGATTCGTGCGTCTTCTGCAACCTCTTTCACGGTTTCTCCTTCGAGTCCAGTGCAGTGCATTCGAAGAATTGTGTAATAGTAGTATGTTGTTAATTCTGCAGCTGCTGCTTTCACTAGTTTGTCTATCAGTGCGTCTACGTCAATGCCTGCTTTTTCAACTACTTTGCGTCCAATATTTGTTGAGTATTTTGCTGACATGTTATATCACTAAATTTATATTGGTTAGTAATTAATAATGAATATGAAATAATAACCGTTAGTATTTAAGACTTATGGTTAATAGAAAGGAATTAAAGAAATGAAAGATGCCCCCCCCAATAACTAAGCAATAATGGTGAATTATTATGGAAACCCAGCAGGTAATGACAAAACTTCGTGAAAATGGCTACAGAGTTACACCACAAAGGCTAGCCATTTGGAAGGCAATTAGTTCGAGAA
>JABXGU010000128.1 GCA_016550415.1 archaeon
ATTGTCAAGAAGCCAACGTGCTTTGGCAGCCATATGGCTGGGATCAGGGTTTATCCCCTGTTCTTCTCGAAGAAATCGGATAAGCGTTTGGTCCAATTGAAATTCAGCACGGCGGTCTATCCAAATCAAGCAAGGCGATATGGCGACTCCATCCTGGTTAATTGCTACGCAACCATCAAGCTGGCCGGTTATACCAACTGCTCGAATTTCCCTTGTTTCACTATTAACTGCAGCAATAGCTTGCTTGATTCCCTGTCTCAATGCAATTTCCCAATCTTGTGGGTTTTGTTCAGCCCAGCCTGGTTTAGGGAAGCGTGTCTTGATCTGGATTGTACTTCTCCCCAAGAGTTGAAATTTACTATCGAGTGCCAGCACTTTGATAGCTTGAGTACCAAGATCGACACCGATTATCATTTCCTCTTCTTCTCTCTAGGCTCCTACTTGTAATTTCGGTCATTTATATACATATTGCCAGACAGGGAATTTCATAAGCAAGATGAGGGCGCACCTCTCACTCGGCTCCTGATACTTTACTAGTAGAACGTTTGAGTAAGTAGTTTGCAGTTATGAATCGATGTATGAGAGTACCCTGGCAACTTGATCTCGGAAGGAACCACCCTCAACGAAATTCTTATCGAAGAACGCACGACCGATGGTGAATGCCCACGGATTTATTCTCTTGACAGCATCTAGGCGAGCGAACCCATTAATACTTCCTGCTAACACAACCGGTAACTGAATGCTGTTTACAAATTCCAGGGCTAGTTTCTCGGCATCACCCGTATATCGGTAGGCCAACAGATCGAAACCGTCAATACCCATATCCGCTATTTGTTTTCCCTCCGCAATAATTTGCGGGATGGTTCCCTCAAGGATGCTTGGGTGACCACTCACTTTACCGCAAAATGGAAGGAACTTGATAGGTTTATCCTTCATGAGTTCAAAAACCGAGGCGTAGAATACAGTCCCCATTAAATAGTCAAAGCCGCAATCCAGTGCCAGTTTTGCTCCTTTTAAGCATTCCTGCTCCGATAGGCTAACCACCTCTAAGAAAGTCGTCTTGCCTGCACTTTTCATTCTCTGCACAAGTTGCATCATTTGCTCTTTTGCGAGTCCTACATCTTTAAAACCCCATAAGTCATTTGGAAGATCAGCACAACTATCAAACACCTCAAGCGCATTCGTAACCGTCTCGTCGTTGTGAGTTAACATGGTGATAAGTTTTGGGGGCATAGGATAGTTCCTTTCTCTATAGGTTTCTATTGGTTGTACAAGAACTCATATACATGCATCTTGTCATTGGCGACAAGTTTACATTTCAAGGGTTATTACGATGTCCAAGTTCCCTCTATAAAGTTGCGGTAGTCTTGTATTTGCATTTCGATTGTGGATTGATCCCAGTCAAAAAGCTTTGCCATCTCCTCGGCAACCTTCGGCGCGATATCCAAACCCTGGTTTTCCATAAACCGCAGAGGGGTTCGTCGGATAAGGAAGTCACTTACCGTTAAACACATCTCGTGTTTCACAGCATGGTATATTTCCCCTGTCACAATTGGCCTGCCCTCACCAAGCCTACTTCCCTGTACAGGCTTTTGTTTAATTTGTTCCACCAGCATGTCGACAGATGTACCGTATGCCTCACACAAGTGCAGGCAGCAATCCCAGGGCAGATCTGTTTCAGATTTTACTTTACGCGCCATGCTTGTAATCCAGCTCTCGCTTTCTCCAGGAAGACCTGTGAGTGCTGGGCTACCATGGTATCGTCTCTTGGCCGTGGAACAAGGTTGCAGTTTTCCCACGGTAGCTTTATTCTGCAGATCACCTACCACCCTATCGACAAGTTGTTCTGCCATCAACCGGAATGTGGTGTACTTTCCACCCGAAATGGCCCAAACACCGCTTGGTGTCTGCCATATTTGGTGGGCGCGACTGACATCGCTCTCGCTCATCTGCTTGTCGGAGGTATACACTTGGTGGATCAATGGTCTGACACCTGAGTAACAGGCGATAATATCGGTTTCTGTGAAAATCCCGGGGAACAGATCATCCAAGATTTTGAGATTGTAAACCACCTCCTCTTGGTTGACGGGGATAATATCAAGATCCTCGTAACCATGGACTGGGTAATCAGTATCTGTAGTACCCATGATTAGGTAATCGTTGAAAATCGGAACAAGAAAGGTCAAGATATTCTTGCCCATCGGTATGGTGAAAGCTTTTCCATTGGTTATTGATTTTCGGAATATCAGATGGATGCCCTTAGTAGGCCTTAAAACGGGTATGTGTGATCTGTGATCCGCCATTTCTAATAATAGATCAGTATAAACTCCGGTTGCCGACACGATGGCACTTGCAGTGACGGTGTGCTGTTCTTTTCCCTTGGATACGTCATCTTGGAATTTGACTCCAATAGCTTTTCCTCGCGGGTCTTTAACGAATTGCAATACGGGAGCATGGTTGAGCACTCTGGCCCCCGCTTCCACTGCAGAGTGAATCACTTCAATCGTGACTCGGGCATCATCCATTACACCGTCCCAGTATGATCCGACCATCACTAATGGTGAGCGCAATTGTGGCATTTCCCGAGATAACTGCTCAGGGTTGAGCAGTTGATGATTCCGGGAGTTAGAATGCTCCGCCAACTCATCATATCGATCTAGAATCTGGGGTAGATTGTGCATATCGTAGTCTTGCGTATTTTCATAGACGGGGACGATATATTCTAAAGGGCGTGCAAGGTGTGCACATGCGTAAAACAAGCGCTGGCGTTCCTTGCTTGCCTCTTTGACTAGATCAGGGTCACCAAAAATGTAGCGAAGGCCAGCGTGAACCATCTTCGAGCTGACACCACTTGTCCCTGCACCAAAATCTGTTCGTTCCAACAAAGCGACAGATAATCCCCGTAATGCTGCATCCAGCGCGATGCCTGCCCCTGTTATTCCACCGCCAACGACAAGAACATCAAAGTGGCCATTTCTAATTGTATTGAGATGTTCTGCCCTGTTCACTTTACTCTCCTTAGATTGTGTATACAGTCTCTGTTCCTGTCCAGCGAAGTCCCATTGTGCTTCCCATCAATAGAAAGGAGGATAACAAGTTTCAATATAATGGGAAGGCTAATTACCTCTGTTTAGTGATGTTTGTGTTCCACAATATCCATAATCTTCCATGCTGATTAAGGTCTGGCTACGATACGCACAACCTGCAAAAACAAGATCGGAATCTACAGCTATCGAGCAGGGTTGTAGCGCAAGATGATAGTTTTTTTGATGGAGCGTTTCCGATTGCTCCTGAAATTGAACACATACCATAGATAGGAGATTCGATTCGGTTCAAAGATGGCATATGTTTCATGAAATCCCCA
>JABXGU010000129.1 GCA_016550415.1 archaeon
GTATGCAGAGATGGCGTCAGACTAGTTCCAATCGAGATGCTAGATGTCGCAGGATTAGTGCCTGATGCACATTTAGGCCGTGGTCGTGGTAACCAATTTCTCGATGATCTGCGACGAGCTGATGCATTCATACACGTAGTTGACGCATCCGGTTCATTGGATGCTGAAGGAAAAGAAGTTGAAGCAGGTACATGGGATCCAAGAAAAGACATAGAGTTCCTAGAACGAGAAATTGGGATGTGGATTGCCCAAATCCTTCAACGCGACTGGAAACGTATAGCCCGTCGAGTAGAAACTGAGAGACTTAATCTCAGCAATGTTCTCACCGAAAAATTGTCTGGACTTAATATCGATGAAATAGTAATTCGAACCTCATTAAAAGACATAGATTTGAAGATTGAAAAACCAACATCTTGGTCTGAAACAGATTTGTACACCTTTGCTTTGATGCTACGGAAGCGAGCTAAACCCATGGTGATTGCTGCAAATAAGATTGATCGACCAACTGCAGCAAAACATTTAGAAAATCTTCGTCAATTATCAGAAGAGACAGTCATCCCCTGCAGTGCAGCAGGTGAGTTTGCGCTCCGTTCCCTTGGGGAGAAGGGAGTCATCGATTATCAACCTGGAGCAGACCATTTCAAAATTCAAAATCTTGAAGCCCTTAGCGATTCTGAAAAACAACAATTATCTCGTCTACAAGAAGAAATCCTTGGTAAATATGGGTCAACTGGCGTACAACAAGTACTCAATACAACCGTATTTGATGTCTTAGAACTCATCCCTGTATACCCTGTTGAAGATGTAGGAAAACTAAGTGACCATGAAGGAAATGTACTTCCTGATGTTTATCTGGTTCCAAAAGGGACAACAGCACGACAACTAGCCTATAGAATTCACACAGATTTGGGTGAGACTTTCATTAACGCAATTGATGCACGCACCAAGAAGAGACTGAGTGAAAATTATGAAGTCCAACCCAACGATGTTATCCGCATTGTAGCAGCTGCTGCCACTCATTAGCCTTCCCGCTCGTAGTGTCCCCAAGATTTCTTAGATCCAAAACTACGCAAGCCACGGGTCTTTAACTGGTGACGTAGAGTCTTAGCATAGGAATTATCGATTTCGCCTCGCTTTTCCAAGTAAGTTATAATTTCTAGAGCCTCTTGCTCAGTGTTGCATCGACGAATAAAATCTATAACATCGGGTGAAAAGCCTGTGAACCTAGCACGATCCGATGTTGGAGTAACTTGAGTCCGATCTGTTTCCTCCCAACGAACTCCATCAATACTTACAGAGGAACGAGTAGTTACCAATTCTGCAGCAAGATGGGGAAAACGTTTCTGAAACTTCTGTTGAGAACCTTCCGCAGAACCTCTAGCATCTTCTGTATCGATTGATTCTTTTGGCTGCTGGATATCATCTGGATTTTCAGTAGAACCTTTTCTTTTTCTACCCATCTTGAAGAAAACCTCTCAATCTAGCCCCGTAAACCGTCGCAATAAAATGTTACGATTTACCCCCACATCGAAAATTTCCCATGGCAGTTTTGTATCCTTAGAGAATCCAGCTGATGCATAGGCTTCTAAGTTGATGTTCAACCTTCGAGCCATCCTAAACCATGTACCCGCTGTAATTTGATTTTCCTTAGCGACTGCGAGAATAAGAGGCGCTAATTCTGTAGTTCCTTTCGATAAAGCCGCTTGAATAACACTCCACCGTGGATTAGGTAGATCAAAGATAATTCGACCAACCCGAAGTAGCTTTCGTAAAAGCTTAGTGCGCTGCTTTAATGCCGCCAATGGTGCAAGGCCCAACCATTGGAATGGGGTATGCGGCTTTGGAATCAAAGGAGTGATGCTAACATGAATTCTATGACGACGGGGAGGAAGTGAAAGAAGTGCAGTACAGAATTGCTTAATTGCACTGATATCCTCATCTGTCTCAGTTGGCAACCCAATGAGAAAATAAAGTTTGAACAAATTGAAACCCTTGTCAATCGCCATCCTGAATGTTTGTTGAAATGTGTCTTCGGATATGGATTTTCCTAGAAGTTCTCTTAGCCGATGTGACCCAGCTTCCGGTGCAAAAGTAAGTGTACGTTGACCTCCCCGTCTGATTGTGCCAAGTATGTTCAAGTCAGGAATATCAGCACGAAGAGATGGAATAGATAGCTGTAGGCTCTTCCCAACAATGGTTTCCAGCAGGTTACCAAGTTTTGAATAATCAGTTAAAGCCGAAGCTATGAGGGCAACTTTTTCCACATTAGTACAGCAAGTCCCTTCATCAATAATTGATTCAATGAGTGATAAACTTCGCTCCCTACGCGGACTGCACTGATAACTAGTCAAACAGAAATTACAATGCCTATCACATCCACGGGAAACCTCAACAAGAAGACTCTGACCAAATGTAGGTTCCAACCTAGATGGATAAGGTGGTTCAGGAAGTACTTGACACCGCGGGTGAGGGACCTTATTCAAGTCCTCTACAAATGACCTTTGACCCTTACTTCGACCAGCAATATAGAAATGGTCATCTAACTGAGACTCTAGATCTGCTTTAGATTTTGCTCGAAGAAGCGCTTTTACTAATTGGTCAAATACAGGTTCCAAATCACCCAAGAGAAAAGCATCAACGAAGGGCTCCATAGGAAAAGGATTCTCCATAGCACATGGACCACCAGCTATGACGAAGGGTCGTTTCCGATTCTTTGCCAATGGTGGAATCCCAGAGCGCACCAACATTTCAACAGCATGAAGATAATCGGTCTCAAATTGCAATGAAAATGCAAGGACATCAAAGCGCTGCAAAGGTTGGCCAGATTCCATCGACCGAGGAATCTCACCTGCAACATAAAACACTCTTTCACAAAGCAAATCATCAATAGAATTGAAAAGAAAATAAAGAAGTTGAACAGCAAGACTTGTAATCCCAGCACGGTAAATATTGGGATAGCATAAAGCAATACGAAGTTTGACCTTACGCCAATTTTTCTTTACCAAATTACGCTCACGTAAAGTCACATGCAACCCAATCACACTACAGTTGTAAGATGTATTCTAACTAGAAAAAAAGTATGGCATCGCAACTTAAACTATCACAAACATGTTTAGACCTAGGTTATCCATATGAACAACCCTCTGAGAAATACCATTATTGAACCCAGCAACCAATGTGACTGCCCCAAGCTAGATCTATTGTGAACTTTTCATAAATCTCCTGTACTCAGATTTCGATTAATAGCAAAACCACTGGTTACAAGTAATAATTTCGTATACTTGTTTTCTGAATTAGTGGAATCACAATGATAGCAATTACGGTAATCAGAATAGTTGCCAAGGCTGCACCTGTGATTAATGGAATAGCTAACTGCTTATAGGCTATACCAATAGCTGCCCATATGACTACAATTGAGAAGACGATATCTCGCCTTAGGTACAACATTAACAACGTGAGGACAATCACAACAACGATTACGAGTACAGTCCAGAGAACCTGCACATCAATTGGAATACCAGGGACAAACACGTTGAGGGTTGACGCAAGGTTGGCAATCGTAGCAAGGCAAATCCAGCCAAGATAGAGGCTTATATGTAAATTCACTGCCAAGCGCTGGTTTCGGGTCAAGTCCTTGACTCCAATTCCAAGACGGTGATATATTGCCAGTAAGGAAACCAGAAGAAGCACCATCAGTAACACAGTGTAGATGAGAAATAGGGGTTGACTATACGAGTAGTGCCAGATGACTAACCAAGCCACATTGAGTAAAGATCCTGCTAGATACAGGAAATTCACTTCTGGGAGGTAGGCGGCATCCCTCTGACTACCTCGAGCTTGGTATATTGCAAAGATAACTGCAGTTACGTAGATGACTCCCCAAATAGAAAAAACATAGTTTGCTGGCGTAAAGAGGCTCGGATATGCATCAGAAACCTGCCCGGTAGTCACTCCAAACAATGCTATGATGTTTACAAGGGAATTGAGTACTAGGGCAATAATAACAGCTAGAACATTAGTAATTTGAAAGACAATCGGATTTATTCTAGAATTCATGATAGAAGTTCTCTCTAAATGTTATTAATAATTCTTTCAGTATTCCAAGATATGATCAAGTTCAAGTTAAAAAAAACTCCGTTCAAGAATTTAGGCTGCTCCCTTTTACTGGATCTTGATACTTTTAATCCAGTACGAGCTTCGCTGACAACTATGAATTAGAGGATTGATTATTCACTGGATAATGATACTATGGACTGCAGAGAAGGAGATCCAAAGGCAATTCGACTCTTCACCGATTCTAATTCTAAAAGGAACTCCTTCAAAGCTTTGATACTCTTGAAAACCCGAATGATACCAAGCTCATTGATACGAACGATAGCCAGACGTTTTTCAATTTCTACATAGATGCCGCCAAGATAGAGATCATGTCTCAAGAATATCCGTTTACCGTTAGTATCTTCCCCAGTTCGCGCTTTCCAAAATCCTTGTCGCTGAAGTGTACGTGCAAACATAGCTCTCGCCAGACCCGTCTTAAATGATACTTTTACCTTTATAAGCCTTTTCAGTTTATTTTTACGAATAACTGATTTAAGTCGGTTTAAAAAAAACAGGCCAAAAACCTATGATTTAGTATTCAAAGAGGATTCAAAAATAAGTATTATTTTGACAATGAAGATAGAAATCGAAAAAAAGGCTTATTTCTGCTCGCTGGGATGTTCGAGTAGTTTGCTTTTCCTTATTTCACATTTACGTAGCGGAAAGACGACTTTGGCTTTGTTGTAGATATCGCTGCCAATTTTTCCCAGAACACATTCTTGGACAAAGGAGTCAAAGGCGAGTTTTTTCGCCCGTTTCGTGACAATTTCTTGCATCACTTTTCGAATAGCAGATTGTTGTGTGGTTTTTGCACGACGCAGGGGGAAGGCGATAGAACAGACGCGAAGTTTGTAGCCATCCTTTGTTTTGACATCAAAGATTCCGTCGATTCGGCTACTTCCACGCCGTACTAGACTGCGGAGATAATCACGAGTGAAATCGTGACCTGCAAAATGAGTGTATGCCTTGTTGCCTTTGACCTCATCGATTTGGAAGAACAGCTTAATGTGTATTTGATTGAAGTCCCCAGAAATTGCATAAAGGGTAGTTTCGACTCTTCGACCAATGAGTTGTTTAGGGCTACCGGCTGGCGTCTCACCTATCTCGATGTTGCCAAAGGAAGAGGGGGCAACCATCATATACCAACGCTTTTCCCGCCATTTATCACGGACTCGTGATGGTCGACTCATTGAAGCTTCACTTGTTAAGTATCTTTTATTCAAATTAGGGTAAGTGACGGTGCAGAACCCAGATGCGTCTATTTAATTGTTTCCTCAGATTAGACCTCTTCTGTGTCTGCGGCCTCTTTCATTTTGCCCAGCTGCTTTGCCAGAAGACGTTCAACAATATCAAGGAGACGCCGCTCTGAACCCCGCGGAATTGTAGCTCCAGCTGCAATGTTATGCCCTCCTCCTTCTGATCCACTTCCAATCTCTTCACATGCTTTCTGTAGCAATTTACCTAGATGAGCTCCAGCCTCTACTATCTTATAGGTAGTTCTTGCTGAGACCTTCACTCTCCCATCACTTGTGTATGCAAAAGCGAAAACCGGCTTTGACCAATCAAGAATTTGTGAATTAAGTGCCAGACCAGCAACTGATCCAACTAATGTTTCTGAAATCTTATCTTCTGCATGGAAGGCTTGGATGAGTCGGCGAGCTTGAACAGCATCAGGATCTCCAGAAAGCCAAGAGAGACCTTCAGCAATCTGTCGCCTATGTTCTTTCAAAATGTTTTCAGCTCTCTGGTAGAGATCTGCCCTATCACCCATACAAATGGCGACGCCAATACCTCCATTATCAGACCGACCACATGCATTGAGGAGAGTTGCAAACATTCGTGCATCCCTAGTATAACTATCAGATCCCTCTTGTTTTAATGTGTAGACATAGCCAATAAGGGATTGAGCTTCGCGAGCGGGGATATTATGTTTGAGCATATATGTAATAAGAGAAGAGTTGAGGCGCCGCTTTTCTTCCTTAGTTAGGGAGGAAATGGAACGCCAATTGTCGCCATCCTTTAATTCAATTTCAATTTCAGAAAGAAAAGCAAGAGCACCTTCAGGACTATTGCTTATGCCAGGAATAAATGGTGACGTAGAATATTGAAGGGCAATATGGATTGGACGGGTTACACGTCCAAATATTCGGATGTCAATTGATACATCCAAGATCTCTGCAGCCTTTGCATCCTCAACAATAATGTCATTGTTCAGACTGATGAGTGAATGCTTATCTCCGCAATCTTGAAGATCACCTAGGGCGCCTACCACAGCAAGAGCTGCTAAATCTTCATTTGAGCCACCTAAATGTCGCGCCACAAGATATGCTACACCTGCCCCTGAGATTTCTGAAGTGCCATCAATCCCACACAAATGCGGTTTGATTTGCTGAATGTTCCCAGGA
>JABXGU010000130.1 GCA_016550415.1 archaeon
GTAGCGTTGAGGCTTACGTGTATTATGTTAATGAGGTTGCGAGGAGTTGGTGCATGATGAATGGCACCGGGTTTTTCGAAGGGTTTTATGCGGCTGGAGTGTATTGGGACAATCCAGATGGAACGATATACCACGAAGGAGTCTACCAACACAAGGACAAAGTGCCAAAAAATCCTCAAACCCTACAAAACATATTCTCACATTATTAATCAGTTTTTCAAATTTGCCCCAATTCTCTCCCTAATTTAAGGTACGCGCGCACTCAGTTTCTGTGAAGAAGATATGTTCCTTCTGTTCCACATGTCTCGAGTGAGTCTCTCAATATTTGACAGTGAGATATAGCAGTATAACTAGTGCCACGCATGTAAATAAGTCTGGCAACGTAGCTTCACGTGCAGGCAGAATGCTCGATCTCAACGACGGAAGACTTCTGAAAAAAGAAAAGCGGGGAACCCACTTCATGAAAGATGCCCTCAAATGCTCCAATTGCGGGAAAGGAATTCAACCAGATGATACGTTTTGTCCCGGTTGTGGCAAAAGATTATGAGTAGACAAAGATGATTACAACCAGAGCTTCCTCAAAAACCGAAAGCAACGATGTGCGCGAAGTGGAAAACAATCGTGCTCATGCACTCGACTGCTTCTAGAAATGGTTTGATGACCCAAAGCGCAGAAATGTAGCAGCCGAGGTTCTGAGCTAATTGACAAGGCCGCAATCACAGAAGAAAGACGAAACCTTCTTAACTTCAGTTTCTTTTCCTATTCTATCCGATCTTTGCATAGGTGAACATGGCCGATGATTGAACAGTCACGAACATCTTCTAAAAAATGGATACACTCCTTCGCGATCACATTCACTATTCTTATAATTAACACTGGAATCTTCACCATAGCCTACCTCAACATCCAAAACGAATTCTCCACCCTGAAAAACGCTCTTGACGAACAAGAAACACTACTCCAAGACTTACAACAGCAGATCGCAATCAAAGACTACATAAACCAAACAGGCCTCATGCCGTGGCCAGAAATCTACAATCAAACAAAAAATTCAGTAGTTCTCATCGAGTCAAACATCGGTTTGGGGTCAGGCTTCATATATGATCATGAAGGGCACGTCATAACGAATTACCACGTAATTGAAGCCGCCACCACAATACAAGTAACATTCCTAGACGGAAACACAACCGAGGCCACCCTAATCGGCGAGGATCCATACAGCGACCTAGCTGTCATCAGAGTCGACCCGGACGCCACGACTCTACATCCGGTTGCGCTAGGAAACTCCTCCTCCCTAGTCGAAGGAGCACCCGTAGCCGCCATCGGAAACCCCTTTGGGCTAAGCAACACCGTAACTTCAGGCATAGTCTCCGCCCTACAAAGAGACCTGACAGCCCCTGGGGGCTACCTAATCATAGATGTAATCCAGATAGACGCCGCGATAAACCCTGGAAACTCGGGTGGACCCCTAGTCAACCTTGAAGGCCAAGTAATCGGCATGAACACAGCAATAATAGTGGAGGAAGAGGAAAGAACCTTCCTTGGTGTAGGGTTCGCTATACCCTCCGACACAATGAAGAGGGAACTGCCTGGCTTGATAGCCACTGGCCACTACAAGCATTCCTGGCTGGGCATCGCAGGAATAGACATCAACCTAGCCATTGCTCAATACCTCGGACTAGAAAAACCAAAAGGGTTCCTTATATGGGAAGTAATTCCGGACAGCCCAGCAGATACAGCTGGACTGAAGGGTGGAACAGAAACTGTTGAAATAGGAGGACGGCAAATCCTCATTGGCGGCGATGTGATAATTTCAATAGACAATCAAACAGTGAGAACGCTCAACGACCTCGCAATCTACACCGAAAGAGACAAACGAC
>JABXGU010000131.1 GCA_016550415.1 archaeon
ACACCAAAGCATGTCGCAGCCCGGAAAATCGGAGATGCCACTATAGAAATAGCTGCCAAAGAAGATGTTGACCTTATCATTCTCGGTGCCCGACGTAGACCCCGTCGGTTCCAAAAGGTCTTGGGAAGAGTCTCATTCAAAATTGCCTCCCGGTCCAAAGCCGCTGTTGTACTCACTTTCGCACCCTAACTAGCCAATGCAAAAAACTGAACAAAAAAGTGACCGTTGATGACATCTGATTCACAATCAAAAGCTTTGGATTCTTCAAATGTAAAAAACAAGAATCCCACTTCTGAATTACAGACAAATGGTAAGGTCACACTTGTCAGAAGCCTTGGATACTGGGGCAGCTTTAGTCTAGGCTATGCAGATGTAGGCGCAGACATCTTTCTAGCATTGGGTGTAGTTGTATTTTGGGCAGCAGGTGCAGCACCACTTGCATTTCTCATCGCCTCCGTACTATATGCCTGTACTGGACTTAGCTACGCCGAACTTGCCTCCACCTACCCAATCGCTGGTGGTGGCGCAGTTTATTCTCGAAAAGCCTTTGGTGATCCTGCTGGATTTGTAGCAGGATGGGGATTGCTGCTAGACTACACAATCGATATCCCTCTCTTTGCTCTTGTGTCCATTGGTTATCTTTCCTACTTCCTCCCTGTTCTACAATCTTCCATTCTCATTTTTGGGTTCATACCGGTTAGTGTCATGGGCTTTGTTGCAGCTGTGCTTGTTGGCATTCTCATTGCTCTCAATTATATTGGTATCCGAGAAAGTGCTTCTTTGAATATCGTCTTTGTGATTCTTGGGCTAGTTGGTTTGGTCATTGTACTTCTCTTGGGTTTTACCACTGTTTGGAGTTGGGCATACATGGTTGGGCAAATACAATGGGGTGTTACGCCTAGCTTTGACCATTTCTTTTATGCTATCAGTGTCGCTACCGTCAGCTTCATCGGACTCGAATCTATTTCTGAAGCTGCTGAAGAGACTCGAAATCCTGGTCGTATCATCCCTCGAACAACTCTTCTCCTCATTGCCTGTATAATTTTCTTCTCAGTTGTAGTTTCTATTCTTGCAGTAGGTGTCGTTCCTTGGCAATCCCTTGCCAGTGGAACTGCTGATCCTATGGCAGTTCTTGCCCTTGCTCTTCCCTTTGGATTTATTATAGCTCCCTTCATCGCCATTATCGGTATCACAATTTGCTATGTTAGTGCGAATTCAGGTATCATAGGAGTAAGCCGTGTCACATATGAGATGAGTCGTTCAAACCTTCTACCTCAATGGTTCAATAAACTGCACTCTGAATACCGTACACCACATCGCAGCATTATCCTATTCACTGCAATTAGTATCGGCTTAGCATTTCTGGGTGACCTTCATTTTCTCGTAGATTTGTACTCCTTTGGAGCCCTCATATCCTATATGATGGTCAATCTCTCAATGATTAGGTTAAGGAACAGCCATCCTGATGATGAGCGTCCATGGCGAGCTCCAGGCAGTTTGAGAATACCTTGGAGAGGTGGAACGAGTGTCGAAGTACCAATTAATGCTGTTATAGGCTTCATTTCGTGCTTTACCGTTTGGTTGATTGTCGTTTTATTCAAACCCTTTGGACGTATAGGTGGCACCCTCTGGTTCTTGGTTGGACTCACACTCTATGTCATCTATCGTAAACGACGTGGACTTCCACTACGTTCAATAAAGACAGATAAATGAGTTTGAATTGCT
>JABXGU010000132.1 GCA_016550415.1 archaeon
GCAATTACAGTGCCCAATCCTGTTTTACACTCTACCTCAACTATGTGGGCAATCTGTGCAGCTTTCAATTGTGAAAGCCCCAAATCGAGAGCCTCGTTTAATGCAAAAGCCAAGCCTAAGGCAGCCGCTCCACTAGTTCCAAAACCGCAACCAATCGGAAGTCCCACTTCATGGTCTATTTCAATTCGATGCCCTTTATCCGAGGTAAACCCAAGAAGGGTGTCAACTACCCGTTTCGACACAGGGGCAGATACAGCAAGGTTACCATTTATTTTGATCTGTGTTTCAGTCTTCATTGAGCGAGTGGTCTTTACAGTGGTCATTACTCCCCTGCTAACAGATACTCCTGCACCACGGGAGCCTTTCTGCAGCAAATCCTCTGGTTCATCACATATCTGGAAGAATCCTGTGATGTGTCCTGGGGAGAAAGACTGCACTTCTTGCAATGGGTTAACCTCAAAAATTCAGAGTTGTTATTTATTAAGTTAGATGCGTGATGCAAGCTCTTGAAATAAATATTTCGTAGCAAATATTTAAAGAATTTAAATTATTTTGTATTCGGCGCACCAATCTCTTTTAAACCCTTGATTGCCGCCAATTTGACAATTTTAGGTGAACCAAATAAAATTTAATTCATCCTAGGAATGGAAAGATGAAGATGAATAGTATGCTTCCTAAAGCTGATTTTCAAATGCTTCCCAAGATGCCCAAATCCCTACTCATTTCATTGGCAGCACTAATGGCAGCCCTCTGCTGCGTAATGACTATGATTTTTCAAATCTATGTGCCTGCAACATATGGTTACTTCAACTTGGGTGAAGTAGGTGTATACATTGCCGCCCTCCTTTTTGGCCCCATAATTGGAGCCATTGCAGGAGGGATTGGATCCATGCTTGCAGATATTCTGCTAGGCTATCCTCATTATGCCTTGGCAACGTTAATTATCAAGGGGTTGGAAGGCTTCGCCGTTGGATACCTGAGTCAGAAATTTAGAGGACGTTTTGCGAAGCATCAACTCCTGTATCTTAGTATTTTCATAGGTTTGGGTCTAGCATTTGGACTTGCTATCATAGGGTGGCTCCGGTTCAGTGGCGAACTATACTTGAGTGGGGGACCTGAAACAGGTGCTTGGTGGTTAACCTTTATCATCATACCCTCTTATGTCTGGTTTATTCTGGCAATCTACATTGGGGCATCAACCATTCTCATAGCTTACAAATATGAGCCTGAGGCAGCGTGGAATGCCACTGCTATGCTCATTGGTGGATTCCTAATGATAACTGGCTATTTTCTCTACCAACAGTTAGTATTGCTTCCCATCTTCTCTCTACCTGTAGTCCCTCTAGTGGAATTACCTGCAAACCTTATGCAGTCTATAATCGGGATTATGGTTGCGCTTCCCCTAACTGAACGAATACGCAAAGTTTTTACAAGAACAGGGTGGTTTTCTGGAAACTAATACTAAGCTCATGTTTTTAACGTATCATGTGATAGTTATCCAGAATAAAAACTGAATGAGGGGTTGGCTTTGTCTGCTCCATCTGAACCTGAAGATCCAATGGAAGCTATTATGATGGTTTTGCGAGAAGCAGAACAAGGCGTCCCTGGAATTCAAGGTGTAGCAATTGTCTCCACCGATGGACTTCCCATGGCAAGTGCTGTTAGCTCCAAGATAGGTGAGGCTGAACTTGCTGCCCTTGCTTCTTCTATGCTTGCCATTGGGTCAACTGCCATGCAGAATTTACAGAAAGGAAAATTAGATTGCATCTATGTGAAATGCCAAAAGGGCTACATGTTACTCCGTTATAGTGGACCACTAGCTGTTGTCCTTTTTATCACAGAAGAAAAGGCCCGCTTAGGTCCCCTTTTACTAGAACTTAAGCGAACAGCAGAAAAAGTTGAAGATCTTCTCGGCTTTAAGTAAAACATCCTTGAATCATGCAAGTCCTAGATGTTTGATGACTTTATCGATACCGACACCATTTCGAACGCTCGTACGCAAAACAATAAGCTTGGGATTGATCTGTAGGGCGTCATGTTCCAGTTGATCAACATCGACCTCCATGATTTCCGCCAAATCCATCTTGTTGATGATTAAAACATCAGCCTCACGAAACATGACTGGATGTTTCTGAACCATCCAGGGACCTTCAGTTACAGAGACAACGACAACACGTTGGTGGCTGCCCAAAGGGAAATCAGCCGGGCAAATGAGATTGCCCACATTTTCAATTATGATAATCTTTGCAGTGGTAAGGTCCACTGTTTGAAGTGCTTTCTGAATGAGTCTAGCATCGAGGTGGCACTCTACACCAGTGTTGATTTGTATTGTCTGAACTCCATGTTTGGCAATACGGTCTGCGTCTATTGTGGTAGTGACATCACCTGCTATTACCAATATCTCATTACGCTTTTCAGCTAGTGTCTGTATGATAGCTTCAATGAGGGAAGTCTTTCCTGATCCGACGCTACCAAGGATGTTTATGGTTCGTATACCATGCTTATCAAAAAGAGTACGGTTATCTTGGGAAAGCCTTCGGTTCCTTTCCATGAAATTCTCTTGCAATTGAATATCAACGGTTTCTAACTTAGTTGAATGTGTATGAGTGTGATGGTGATGGTGGTGTTCACCTTCATCAGGGGAAATGATGGTTCTCTTATTTTTTCGCTTACCAGATTGCACTTTTTATCAATGGCTATGCTTACAAGGAACTTTATGAATGATTCCATCGCACTACTGGAATCTGTTTTGCTAATCCCTTTTTCGGATAAAATGGATTCTAGGGATAAATTCTGCTTCTCAAATTATTCACATATTAGATGCGCAGCTTCTTCTCAATGAATTGCTTCTATAGGTAGGCAGTAAGCTTATTTGTGGTTGTGTCTTTGTAGAAACGCAAAGTTTTACGAGGGACATTGAAAATGGTTCTTATCACCAGTGGTAGCCCATCAAAAACACTTGCATGGAAAGTGGCCCAAAACTTGAACACTGAATACCTAGACACTGAAATCAAGAGGTTTCCTGACGGTGAAATTTACGCACGTTTTCTTGGTGATGTTGCAGGAAAAGATGTAGTTCTTGTTCAGTCATTGGGTCATGAGCCAAACCAGTATCTCATTGAGCTCTTCCTAATGCTCGATGCCCTCAAGGATATGAAGGCTCGTCGTGTCATTACAGTCCTCCCATACTTTGCCTATGCCC
>JABXGU010000133.1 GCA_016550415.1 archaeon
GCCTTGGAAGATGGTGAAGAGGATGCTTAACCAAAGTGGAAATTCTGAACCAATTCGAGTTGGAATCGATATTGGAGGTACGTTCACAGATGTCATTCTAATCGATTCAACTGGGAGGCAATGGCATGTTAAGGTGCGGTCGACCCCCGATGATTCCTCGATAGGAGTCTTAGAGGGGCTCCAAAAGGTGTTAGAGTTAGCAAATATTCCTCCAAATGAAGTTCAGTATATCCTACATGGAACCACTGTGGCGACGAATACTGTGTTACAACGGAAAGGAGCCAAGGTCTGTCTAATTACTACAAAAGGATTCGAAGATCTCTTAGAAATTGGTCGTCAACAGCGTCCAAATCTCTATGATGTTTTTGTTGAGCGTATTCCCCCATTGGTATCACGTGATCATATTATTGGGGTTCCGGAAAGAATTCTCGAGGATGGGACAGTGCATCAGCCTCTGACTAAGAAGGAGGTTAGTGGTGTAGTCGAAAAAGCAATTGTGGATATTGATGCTGTGGCAATCTGTTTACTATTTTCTTACCGGAACCCACAACATGAGATTAGCCTGCTTCAAGAACTCCGAAGGCACAATCCAGATTTATCGGTGAGTATATCATCGGCTGTCCTTCCTGAATACCGGGAATATGAGCGGATGTCCACCACGGTCTTAGATGCTTATGTCAATCCAGTAATTGCCAAATACCTTCAACGTCTGGATAAGGCACTTAGTAAAGCAGGAATCAACACGCCTCTATTAATAATGCAAAGTCAAGGAGGTGTTCTTCAATCCAAAATTGCACAGCAACACGCCGCCCGTTTATTATTCAGCGGGCTGGCAGGAGGAACGCTGGGGGGTGCATACACCAGTGCTTCTCTGAAGGAACCGGAAATTATCAGTTTGGACATGGGTGGAACGAGCACTGATGTGGCACTCATTAGTGATGGCATGATAAGAGAAACATCTGAGGGGCACATTGGGCGATTACCCTGTCGACTTCCAATGGTCGATGTAGAAACCGTTGGAGCAGGTGGTGGGAGTATTGGCTGGATTGATACAGGTGGAATTTTGCGAGTAGGACCACAAAGTGCTGGAGCTAATCCTGGTCCAGCTGCCTATGGAATGGGGGGAACTGACGCTACCGTAACGGATGCTAACTTAATACTAGGGCGTTTGAACCCTGAGAATTTTTTAGGCGGAGCGATTTCGCTGAAGGTAGATCTTGCAGCTGATACTATGAAGATATTGGCAGACGAGCTTCACTTAACCTCTGCGGAATGTGCGTTTGGAATCATCAGAGTCGTTAATGCAAACATGGAACGAGCTATTCGTGTGGTTTCAATTCAACGGGGTTTTGATCCACGTGACTTTGCTTTAATAGCCTTTGGGGGTGCTGGACCGATGCATGCTTGGGACCTTGCCAAAAATCTAGGAATCCCACGGGTCATCATCCCGCCTGCTCCAGGCTTGCATTCTGCGTTAGGCTTACTAGCCACCAATCTTCGTGTTGACCAAAGCCAAACGCTACTTGAATCCCTCGAGTCTCCAAACCTGAGCCAAATCAACTTGTTGTATCAGCGCCTAGAAAAAGACCTCAAAGGACAACTTCGACGACAGGGTGTTGCTCCAAATACTATTAGATCTCAACGTCTTGCTGATCTCCGTTATACCGGTCAAGCCTATGAGATTATTGTACCAGTTCCAGAGGGAAGGATCACCAAGAATTGGGTCAGTCGATTGAATCAAACCTTCCATAAGCACCATAAACAGCAATACGGATTCGCTGCACCCACGGCCCCAGTAACTCTTGTAAATCTCCGCGTGATTGCTCAAGGACCCATGCCCGATCTTAAATTAGTTCAAATTCCGAAACAACAAGGAGCACCTGAAATCCAATCCCGAAGAGAGGTCTTTTTTGAGGAAACTCAGGGATTTGTCAGCACACCAGTGTTTACACGGACAGCGTTGGGGCGAGGAGCTGAAATTGAAGGACCAGCAATTATCGAACAGCTTGATTCAACTACGGTTGTGCACCCGAACACAAAAGCAGTGGTTCGAAAAGGAGGAAACATCATCTTGGAGGGGATTAAATGAAAACGGATCCAATATCCTTTGAAGTTCTGCGAAATGCCTTTATCTCCGTTGCTGAGGAAATGGGTGCTACGCTAGTGCGTACGGCTTATTCACCGAATATCAAGGAGCGACGTGATTGCTCAGCTGCTGCTTTTGATGGTCAAGGACAGATGGTGAGTCAAGCAGAGCATATCCCTGTCCATCTTGGAGCTATGCCTGAATCCGTTAAGGCGGCC
>JABXGU010000011.1 GCA_016550415.1 archaeon
CAGTTGCAGTCACATGGCAAATAACCTCAGACCTGACTGTTCCATTAAAAGCTGATTCCTCACGACAACATCGTTCCAGCGAGACCATCAAAATCCCTATCTGCATACATGTTTCCATATATGCTGATGTACCCCGTATCGATGTTTTTAGCACTATTACTAACACAGCACGTGACCATCGCCTTCGTGTCCTCTTCCCGACTAATCTAAAAGTAGACACTGCCTGGTCTGATACTCCTTTCTATGTCGCTGAACGGTCCCTCACTCCTCCAACCTATCAATGGGTTAACCCCCTGTTTCCAACAATCATGGACCTCTACCTCACTAACATTCTCAAATTCCCACAAATAACAGACAAACCGTTAGGCTGGTTTGAGGATCCCACATCAACCCATGCCCAGCAGACCTTTGTCGATGTAACTGATGGAAAGGAAGGTCTGATGATAGCAAGTCGAGGGCTTCCAGAATATGAAGTTCTAAACGATTCTAGTCGTACAATTGCTTTGACATTGATTCGTGCTGTAGGACAACTCTCACGTGGAGACCTCACAACACGCCGCGGAGATGCTGGACCAACCCCAGCAACACCTGGGGCACAATGCCTTGGCACTCATGAATATCAATATTCAATAATCCCCCATTCAGGTACTTGGCGTGATCAAGAAGTCATACGCCATGCAAATGCATCCAATCTGCCTTTACGCGCTATGCAGATAAAGCCGCATAATCAGGCTTCACTTGCTCCCAGTCTCAGCTTTGTCACAATTGAACCTCCAAATATCTTGCCTAGTGCTCTTAAGAAAGCTGAAGATGAGGAAGCCACAGTCCTGCGTATATATGAGGTAGCGGGCACCCCAACAAAAACAACCATCAAAACAACCATTCCACTTAAACGAGCATTCAGCGCCACACTAGCTGAAGAAAAAATTAACGAACCTACTCCAAGTCTAACTGAAAAAACAAGTTTAACTATTGATGTCCCTCCCCACCGCATCCAGACTCTTCTTCTTTATTCTGAGGGCAAATACCCCCAATGATTCATTATCAATAAGAAGCAGATTCTCAACTAGCTTGAAATCTCAGCAAGCATTTAGGTGTTCGACATTGCTACCGATATTTTGCTATAACGTCCTTTGCTCCTTGCTTTAGAATAGAAATTCGCTTATCACTGTCAGGATATGAGAATATGAGTTCTGTTATACCTATGTCCTGATATGAACTGACCACTTCTTGGAAAGTTTCTAGTGAGTCGAAGATTGATTCTTTGGTTAGATAAACTGGCTCGTATATTAGGACGGAACGTCTGAGAGTCGATGGGTCTCGACCAATTTTTTCACAGTGTTTATTGATAAGTTCATTTCGTATGTGTGTATTCTTTAATTTCTCATCTAAGGGTTGTTTCCATCCTCCAGGAATAGAGTTCCATGTATCTGCATAACGTGCTGCAATCTTTAGCATAGAGCGTTTATTAGCCCCAATCGTTATTGGGGGTCGTGGCTGCTGAATTGGAGGCGGATACAAGGTTGTTTCTTGGAGTTTGTAATAACGTCCATTATAGGTAGTAACTCTATTACTAAGGCACTTATCCAAAATCTCTACGACTTCACGGAAACGAGCTAATCGTTCAGACGGTATCCAGTCTTTTACGCCTGTCATAGTGTAGGAGGGGTCATTACCGCCTGATAATCCTGCACCAAGACCAAGTTCTAGTCGACCATTTGAGATGTGATCAACAGTCAGTGCTTGGCGTGCCAAGAAAGCTGGGTTGCGAAAGGCAAAACATGTAACTAATGTTCCAACACGTATGTTCGTAGTATGATTGGCTAAGGCTGCTAGTAATGTCCACCCCTCAAACCAAGGCTCTTTGGGATGCAAGAAATGAACGAAGTGATCTGCAACCCATGCACAATCAAATCCCAGCGCTTCGATGAGTTGCCAACGCTCTATCTCCTTTTTCCAAGAGAAAAGAGGAGGGTTCAGAATTCCAAATCTAAGTTTATTCCTCAAAAATTCCACAACCCATTTCACATTGGCTTTTTGTGTGTAAAAATTTTCATTTTTGCAGGTTCCACAAATGTTTATATAGCCAGATTATTTTTTGTAACTTGCTTACACATTACAAAATGTGATGGTGAAAAACAATAGAGAAAAATCAAGAAGTATTAGACGACCTGGTAGAAGCCATCGATGACCTTGAACTGGGGGATCCCCAGCAGGCTGGTAATGCTCATTTTATACCCATCCTTGTCAAGGATATCGATAGACCTCGTGATTATATTACTGCACATGAGGCGATCAAGGCAGGTGTGCTTGAGCTTCGGGATTCGGGTCGCATCGATGCACTCATTGCTATCAATAAGGGAGACAAACCAGTCCTCTTTATTGCTGGGATGGATGTTCATGCTGAGGGCACTCAGTCAAGAGTAATAGTGGGTAGTCATCTAGTTCCTCCTAAGGCAAAGATGGAATTGCCCTGCCGGTGTACTCATGATATCCATCCAATCAGAGGTGGTCACGGCATCATGACGGATGTTGCACATTGTTCGATAGCTAATCCATCAGTTCGTGCTTTGACCTTAGGTACCGAATTAGCTGCTCAGGACCGCGTGTGGTCAAAGGTGAGGGAATACCGTGAGAGTCTGAAAAGTAAAAGGGTCGGTGGACGACCATTACTGGACCGGACGGAAAGCTCATCTAGATTATCTGAGGTTCAGGTAAAGGCCGCAAAGCAGATTCAATCGGAATTAGCGAAGATAAAGGTGGTTCCTAAGCAAGTAGGTCTGGCTGTTATTAGTGGTGGCAAGGTTCGAGCATTAGAGGTCTTCGATAGTCCTGAAACATATAGTCAGTTTCATCGTAATCTTACGGAGCGATTTGCAGTGGAGATTGCCTCTGAGAATGCAACTCCCCCTAAGGCTCTGCGTTCCCTCCACAAAGAGATGCTCACTGAGCTTCGACGATTAAGCAGTCAACTAGAGGTCAAAGATGGAGCAGGTACTGTCCAAAGTAAAGGTAAAGTCTTGAGTTCCTTGATGAACAAGAAGAAAAGATTAGTTCATCTCTGCATGGAACAACTCTAGCTTGAATGGGTTCCGATTATTTTCCTAAGAGCCCACAATGAGTCTGCTAATAACTGGGAGGCTTCCTGCCTCCCTCCTTCTTTTTTCGAGTGTGCATTTCTTGGTTTACCCTTGTGAGGTAATTACCGCTTTGAAATCATTAATGAGGATGAATTAATTGTTTACAATAATGAGCTAGTATTATCGGAAGACCTATTTTGATATCATGATACAGGTGTGAGATATGGCACGATACAGGGTCTTGATGTTCATTTCTCTCAGTATTTTTGCCAGTCTTTTTCTTACTCCTGTGTATCCATCAAGATCCTTGTATGATGCATCAACAAGGGAGGGATGGGCCGCAATTCTAGAAATGAATGATTATCCAGGGGAATATAATGACTTAACCACAAACTATAATGATACACGTAAATGGAGAGCAACACTCCAAGTTTATGGTTGGCAATCAAATCATATTCACGTAATAAATGGAGAGCTGACTTCTACTATTGGTATTGAGGCACTTAATTTCCTTATCAATAATGCAGATGAAAATGATGTTGTTTTCTTCTTCATATTCGCGCACGGTAATTGGATTAAAAACGAAATGGACTGGTTCAACTGGTTCCCTACATTGTGGTCTATGGTTCCCAGTCATAACAAACTTCTAGTTGTTTCATCTTGTAAGGCAGGAACATTTGTTAACTCAGTGATCGATGATTCTATCTCCCATGTTCATATTGGCTCTGTTCAGGCTGATGAATATGCTTGGGCAGGGCTTCCTGAAGAAGGACTTCCAATTATTGGTGAAGTGTTTAATCATTATTTCACAGCGGCGTTCTTGAACACCTCAGCTGATCTCGATTCAAATGGGGAAGTCACTGTGGAAGAAGCCTTTGCCCTAGCTTCACCACAGAGTCGCAACTATCTAACAAATATTGTATTTTCAGCATATCCATACTACGCTGAAATGTGTAATAATTCAGCTCCGTATCCAAGAATAGATGATTCTTATTCCGGTGAGCTGTCGCTTCTTGTTGAACCTGGGGATCCACCTGATAATCTTTTGTCCCCCTTGTTTTGGATGTTGATTCCATTACTTATTGCAGGAGTAGCAGTTGCCCTTATTCTATCAACTGTACTTCTACTGTGGAGACGACGATCAACATAGGGAAACACAGAATTCCCTCTCAATAAGCGAACTCTCATTGCTTCTTCTAAAGCGTTCTTTCAAGAGAGGAGGTTAATGGGTCAAGAATAATTTGTCCAGAGCGGCGTGCTTGACGTATGTATTCTATAGGATTCTTACTTCGTAGAA
>JABXGU010000134.1 GCA_016550415.1 archaeon
AGCTGCATGGTGGGGGGGAGAAAAGCTCGATGCACAGGTCTGGGTTTCCCATTACTCGGAATTGCCTCTGGAAGGAGCAACCGTAAAGTGGCGACTTGAAGGAACAGGGCAGGAGGGAGTGCTTGGTAAATTCTCCTTGGAACGGGGACGAGTAGGACCTGTCGATCGGATTAGTTTGACTGTGCCAACAGTAACAGAGCCAACTGCTGTTCGGCTAAACCTGGAGCTTTGGAGGAGTGAGCAGAAAATTACTGAGAATGTATACGATCTCTACTTCGTATCTGAAGAACTACGACAATGGCATATAGACAAACCTTTGTGGATCTATGACCCTCAGGGGAAATTGTACACTTTCGTAGAGTCTGCAGACTTTGATGAACATTTTGCCCTGGATACAGATGCGGAGATGGCAGTAGCGACTATTCTCGATAAGAAAGTGCAGACATATGTTGAGAACGGTGGAAGATTACTTCTCTTGATGGGTCAAGAATGGGAGGATGACATACTTGGTCTTGAGATTGGTGCACCATTGGATGCCTATGGTTCACTTTCCCACTTCATCAGACCAAGTTCAGGTCTTTTGAAAGGATTACCCAAGCAAAATCCCCTCGAAAATGATTTTTTCTTCGATCTTTTCCCAGGGCAGGTCATCGGAAATCTTAAGCCAGAACATGCCGAGGCAGTACTAGTTGGGTGTTATGCATCTTGGTTGCATTTGGGAATGGATTTAGACGGAAACCGATACCGTGAGGTGGAAGTTGGAGCATCAGTCCTTGCATGTTCCCTTGGGCAAGGATTTTTACTTGCCACCATGTTACCTATAGTAGGTCGGTATGGGAGTGATCCCATTGCTACCATCCTTCTACACAATCTTGTTGAGCGCCTTGTTTATCCGATTCCAACTACAGTGCAACTCCCTGTGAAGAAACCAGGTTATGCAACATGGTGGAAGCGGAGCGAAAGTATACGGTCTGTAATGTCTCTACCACGGATCGACTTAAGATCTGATGACTTAACACCTCATAGTACATTTGAGACGCAGGATCTATGAACAAGATTGAGCGCGTCCTGTCTGCAGTAAGCCACACTGAACCTGATAAGGTTCCTAAAGGAGAACTTTACATTGCCCCCTCCCTAACACGGCAAATTCTCAAGAACACATCAGGTGATCAACTCATGGATGATTTAGCTATTCGGGAGTTGCTCAATATGGATATCTATGCAGGACCGGTCTTCATCCGTCCGCCTACTGAGTCGATGGGTACAGATGATTCGGGCCGACAATTGTTCCGCGATTGGTGGGGTGGTGTATGGCAGCATTCCGGTGTTGAGGGTACACCACCACAACTCATATATCCCGCGCTGATAGATATCACAGAAGTCAGGTCTCTTAAGTTTCCGTCGCCAGATGATTTCCCAATGACAGAGGTTGTTACGGTTTGCAGCACAACAGATTTCTTCTTCTTAGCAGAAGTGCGAGGCTTTTTCGAGTACCCGTCTCGCCTGATGGGATTTGAGGAATTCTTAGTCGCCATCAAGCAACATCCCGAGCTTGTACATTACTTATTGGAACGATTTCTTGAGTATAACGCTGGTTTTGCCTGCCGTTGTATTGATGCTGGTGCCCACGCTTGCTTTATCAATGATGATTACGCCTATAGTGCAGGACCGTTGATGGCCCCAGCAGATTTCCGCAAACTCATCTTTCCATTTGTGCGGGAACTAGTCCGTAGAATCAAGTTACATCGTGATCTTCCTGTGTTTCTTCATTCCGATGGCAACCTGTTGTCAATCTTAGATGACATCGTAAGACTAGGCATTGATGGTATTCATTCTATCGAACCGAAAGCTGGAATGGACCTTAAGTCCATCAAAGATCGCTATGGACAACGTCTCTGTCTAATGGGCAATATTGATGCAAGCTACATTCTACCCTTTGGGAATACGGGAGAGGTGAGAGAGGCTGTAAGCCAAGCAATTACAGTGGCAGCACCGGGTGGCGGGTATATCCTCAGTTCCTGCAACTCATTAACGGTCGATGTACCCCCCTACAACGCTCTCGCTATGTACCAGGCAGCTGAGGAATTGGGTAATTACCCTATAAGGCAAGGATCGGAGAAAGAGGGTTCCAAACAATTTTGAATGATACCTCCACATATCAATGCTCAATGATAACGAGTAGTGAATTGCTAACTAGAGGATGCAAGTATCCCTCTAAGTGGAGTGTCCAGAAGAACTAAAAACATACCCTCCCTAAATTACCCATAGCAGCCAGAGATAAATCACCGAGAAAGAGAGGTGATATATAAAAAAATAATATCGAGCTTAGAGATAAATCTTCTATTTGTTAGTGAGAGTCCGTAGAAAAGCTGATCAGAGCAATACTTTTTACAATAGCACAGTTCATGTTCTTGGTAATCTCACAACATTGCAATAGGAGAACAGGGATTGGACCAATTATTTCTAGGAAAATTTTAAGGAGGAACAGATGATTACCTATCGAAGATGGCCAATAATTTTTTTTAGCATCCTTGTGATTCTGGGAATACTGATAAGTTCTTGTGCAAAAGGAACAGAATCTGTAACCGAAGAGAC
Source organism: archaeon (assembly GCA_016550415.1). Next base: position 2,596 of record JABXGU010000134.1, read on the forward strand.
AATAGTATCAAAGCCAACAACAGCACCTACAAATGTGCCAGCGCCAACATCAGTTCCTACGAGTGTGCCTACAAGCGTACCTGAGCCTGTAACACTCAAGTTCGTTCATTGGTGGGCTTATGTAACTCCCGAGATAACCGAGATTTTCGAGGATCAGAATCCCGGTATTAAGATCGATAATGAATATATTGCCCCGGATGGGTACACCTCGTACCTCAAGACCCAGTTTGCTGGAGACGATCCACCTGACGTTTTCGGCATTAAACCACAAGATCTTGGCTCCATGGTGGAGGCTGATCAGATTCTTGATCTGCTTCCTTATCTTGATACACCGGCTTATGATCAAGATGTAAATTGGATTGACACCCAAAACGCCCAACTGGTCGACCTTCTCGCAGCCACCCTTCCTCCGAGTATCGAACCCTATGATCATCAATGGGCTATTCATTTTGGTGGTATTTCAGTTGTTGTTGTTTACAACA
>JABXGU010000135.1 GCA_016550415.1 archaeon
ATTTTGAAGACCGAATAACAGTGATAAAGAGTCCTTTAATCGAACTCGCAACGCCACAAATGAGCGCAGCAAGCTTCGCAAGCTACTCTCCAGATATGGGTGCAATTCAGGTCCGTGAATTATCAAGAATTATTCGAGAAATTCGCCAACCCCATGATGAAAAGCCCTATGATTTAACGGATCTTATTACTGCTGTTGAAAATGATTCTACAATCAACACACGTACACGAGAGGCATTATTGGGTTGGCTAGAAAGCCTGCAGAGTATGAGGCTCTTTGGTAAAACTCCAACACCAAATTGGTCAAAGTTGATGACCCCAGGGCATGCCGTTATATTGGATATGAGCGAGACTGTGAGCCTTCGGAAAAAGCAAATAATCGTTTCTGAAGTACTACGGCAATTATTTGACCTTAGACGTGAGGAACAAATACCCCCTACCGTAATCTTCCTAGAAGAAGCTCACCAATTTTGCCCTGAGGCTGGTCGAAGCCACGCATTTTCGAAAGGAATACTTGAAACAATTTCCCGCGAGGGAAGAAAATACAATCTAGCTCTTTGTATAATTTCGCAACGTCCTGTTAGGCTATCAACAACTGTGCTGTCTCAATGTGGAACTAACATCTTTCTTCGACTTACTAACCCGTATGATCTTGACCATATTCGAGCAACCTCAGAGAGAATTACTAAAGCAACCCTTGCCTCCATTTCTAGTCTTAGTGTTGGAGAGGCGTTAGTAGTTGGGCAAGCAGCACGATTCCCAGTCTTCATAATGATAAAACAGCGACTAACCAAAGAAACAGCATTTGGAGCCGACTTTGAAACAGTTGCTCGAAAATTTGACAGAAAAGAAAAAACAAAGAGAAAATAGAAAATACAATGGTGGGCTCGGCGGGATTTTTGCCAGTAGGGTTCATAACCCCATAGGCTTCAAACCCGCGACCGCCGGCTCACCTAGGTTTCGCAAGCGATTGTTCGGAGCGACACCATATAAGGCTTACACGTCCAGTGCATAAAGCACAATGACTCGGCGCTCCATCAGGCTGAGCCACGAGCCCTCATTGTAGTGATTCTTTGGTGTTGTTCATTAGCTTAAATATATTGGCGAAGCTACTCGGTTCTTTCTACAAAACCGAATTGAACCACTTCATCATTAAACTTTAATGAACCCCTTGCGGCTTCTTTTTGTTCTGGAATTTTCTCCGATATCTCAACATTTGTTGCTCCAACTTTTGATGCTATGGCATCTCTCGTGAGTTCAAGCGCTTGAGTAAGTGTATTGCTTTTTGATGCAAGGTATAGTGATATTTTTTGAGTTACATGAAGTCCATGTTGTTTTCGTGCAGATTGAATTAATCTAATAAGATCTCGTGCTAACCGTTCTGCTCGGAGTTCGTCTGATTCTTCCACATCTAGATAAACAGTGCAGAAGGGTAGCACCTTTCCTTCACCCATCTTTTCTTTGACTTGTTTTGTTATTTCGATTTTTTTGACATTAGTTTGGCTTGCCACAGCATCACTGAAATGCTCTAAGGTGAATTCTTTGTTAGAAGGCACTATTACAAGGCGGCTGCAAGGCCACCGAAGTTTTAGCCCTTGTTCTTGACGTATGAATTGGACCGTCTCTACAATGGTGACTGCCCATTCCATTTCACGATTGAGTCTTTCATCAATTAACTTCTGATCTGCAATCGGCCATGGAAGCATATGGACGCTAATTGGTGCATTAGGTTCAGCTGATCTTACTAGAGCCTGATACATGCTTTCTGATTGAAATGGCAAAACAGGAGCCATTACTGATAGAAGCCCTTTGAGCACATAGTACAGTGTAGTGAATGCAGTAGATTTACTCTCATCTTGAGTAGTAACCCAAGTTCTTGATCTGATGAGTTTGATATACCAACGGCTTAGGTCTTTTACGACGAAATCTTCGATAAGTCGGGGAACAAAGGGTAATTCATATTTTTCTAAGCGCTCTGTTATTTGCTCGACTAATTTGTTAAACTGTGATATAATCCAACGATCTTCGCTTTGCAATTTTCTTACATTTAGTTTATGACTTGTTGGTTCATATTTTGCAGCTCTCATAAAGGTGGTTGCGAAGACATATACATTCCATAGAATTGATAGGGTGCGCCTGGTATCGTCAACGTCTTTCCAGTGGAAACGCATATCCTCGCCAGGTCCTGTACACTTAATACAATAGAACCTGTATGTTTCAGCTCCCACCTTCTGAATAACTTCATCTGGCTCGATGATATTTCCCAAGGATTTTGACATTGGTTGACCTTGATTGTCCATGGTAAAGCCATGCATGAAGACGTTCTTGTAGGGTGCTTTGTCTGCGACCAGCATAGTCGAATTAAAGAGCGTACAGAACCAGTTGCTGATTTGGTCCTTGCCTTCGATGACAAATTCAGATGGTTCCCAGGCATCAAAATCTGTTGTCCCGTATGTTGCCCATCGTGTAGCCCAAGGTGCAACACCGCTATCAAGCCACACATCAAGTACATCACTCACTCGAGTCATGGTACCTTTGCATTTGGGACATGACCAAGTAATTTTGTCAATCCATGGTCTATGGAGGTCTTTGGGTATTGTTCCAGTTTTATTCTTCAGCTCCTCCATACTTCCAATTACTTCGATATTGTCACATTTGTTACAGACCCAGATCGGAAGCGGTGCACCCCAGTAACGTTGGCGGGAAATACACCAATCCTGGAGATTCATTAGCCAATTCTTGAACCAGGTATGTCCTGCCCAATCAGGAATCCATCGGATTTGCTTATTCTTCTCAATCATCTTTTCTCGAAGTTCACTTACCCTTAAGAACCACTGATTGGTCGCTAGGAATATGAGGGGGCTATTGCAACGCCAACAATGGGCATATTCGTGCTCAATGTAATCCTGGTGTACTAGTAGTCCTTTGCGTTTCAAATCTGAAAGAACAACTTCATTGGCGTCCTTCACAGTCATTCCTGAATATTTGCCACCGTCCTCAGAGAATATTCCAGCAAAGGTAACTGGACAGAAAATGGGAATGCCTTCACGTGTTCCAACCTCAAAGTCCTCCGGACCGTGGCCAGGAGCCATATGAACAAGACCGGTTCCTTGCTCTAACGTAACAAACTCTTCGCTGAGAACAACACTGTGAACATTCCCATAGGCTTCATGGAATTCCTTCTGCTTGGGAACCTCTTCTAACAAGGGATGAATATACCTTAGACCCTTAAGCTGCTCTCCTCGCAGCTCTCCCACAATTTCATATTCTTTTTCTAACAATGCTTGAAGAATAACTGTAGCAAGCCCCTTAGCTAATATCCAGACTTCTTTCCCAACCTTGGCACGAACATAATCAAATTCAGGATTAACCATAACTGCCATATTAGCAGGTAAAGTCCAAGGTGTTGTTGTCCATATAACAATGAATTCATTCTTTTTTCCAATTATGGGAAACTTTACCCAAATCGAATAATCCTTTACAGTATGGAACTCGTGCTCCCGTTTAGCTAATGCTGTCTGGCATCGAGGACAACAATCCATTGATCGTAGCCCACGATATAGGAATCCCTGTTTAAATGCCCGCTTAAGCAAGTACCATGTTCCTTCAATGTACTCATTTTCAATTGTTTGATAGGGACGACTCCAATTCATCCATACACCTAAACGAATGAACTGCTCTGTCATCTTACCCAGATTGGACATAGCAAAAGCTTTGCACTGCTCAACAAACTTGTTCACACCAATCTTAGTTTCAATATCCTGTTTTGTCTTCACACCCAATTGCTTCTCGACCTTTACTTCGATGGGCAAGCCATGCTGATCAAAGCCGGGTGTGTCTACCGCGTAGAATCCCTGCATTCGCTTGTATCTTAGTACCATATCTTTCATGATTTTGTTCCAAGCAGTTCCAAGGTGTATTGCTCCTGTTGTATAGGGTGGTCCATCTAGGAATCGGAATACGGGCTTCTTTGAACTGAGTTTAACCACTTGCTCGTAAACATGGTTCTCTTTCCAGAATTGAAGGACCTCCTTTTCGAGCGTCACTAAATCGAAATGTTTGGGGAGTTCATTAACTGGCATAAACTGTTCTAGCTCCTTGAGTAGTGCTTTGCGTGCCTTCCTAAACGATAGGAAGCAGATAAAAATGATTGGGCAATAAAACCTAGCCTCCAATTAAAAGTAATTTTATCAATCTTAGGTGTTACATTAAAAAAGAACATTCAACTAAGTGAACGAAACTTCTTTATGCACGCAGTTAGAAACCATCCATTCATTAAGATTCTGAAGGAGCTAAAATAAATGACTGCCCCACAAAAAACCACATACGTCCTCAAGGTTTGTGTAGTAGGTGAAGGCGCAGTTGGCAAAACAAGCCTTATTATTCGCTACACAGAGGGTCATTTCAGAGAGAGTTATCTCATGACTGTTGGCACAAGCTTTGCTGTAAAGGAGTTAGATTTTGGCGATACGCTTGTGAGATTACAATTATGGGATTTGGCAGGCCAACCGCATTTTAGTAGTGTTCGTCCAGTATTTTATCGGGGAAGTGCTGGTGCAATGTTAGTCTATGATGTTACCCGCCGTGAATCGTTTGAAAATATCATGGAGTGGTATAGTGAGGTGTCTCAAGTCACAGGGAAACTGACATCAGTTTTGTTGGCAAATAAGGTTGATTTGGTAGATCAAAGACGAGTCTCGATGGAGGAGGGTATGGCTTTTGCAGAACAACATGGTTGGACTTATTTTGAAACCAGTGCAAAGGATGGACGAGGAGTAAACGAAGCGTTCCGTCAGATTGCCGTGCAGTCTGTCAATCGTGTTGAATCCTAGTAAAATTAATTTTAGTTTTCATCCCTGTTTGATTCTATTAGAAAATCTGTGAGCCTTCTGGTTTTCGAGTTACGAAGATATTGGGAGCATTGTTGGGGTTCGACTTTCTTATACTCTAACCCGAGCTGCTCTAGAAGTGCTTGGGTTCCCTTGGTAAGACTGGGTGCTACTAGAATGCCTCGAATTTGAGATTCTTTTGGTATGTTAAGGCTTTTGATGTAATTGTGAAGTTGGAGAACCGCTTCACGACTTGCGCGTTTACGTTTGATTTCAACTACAACAATACGTCCTTTATCATCACGTGCATAAATGTCAATAAATCCGGGTTTAACTGGGCGTTCACGGCGTATAACATGAAGGCCTGATTCGATTAAATCAGGATGAGCACTTAGAACTTGTTGCATTTCCTCTTCCGTAAGGAACATGCTAAACTCGCCGGGGTCGCTGGGAGAACTAATGCTGAGGAGGAGAAGACTTGAGAATTGTATGCTAACCGTTTCTCGGGGTTTATCACGGTTTGCTGTAATCTGAAGTTTACCTGATTTTATTGCAGCTTTAAGGGTGCAACCCGGCGGTTGCCAATTTACTGGTTCAACACCATTAGCCTTGTGAACAAGTAGGCTACCATCTGATTTTATAATAATAAGACGTTCACCTTCAGTAAGTATTGAACGTGCTCGTCCCTGATATTCGACGAAGCAGCTTCCAAGGATTTGTATGAATCTTTTTTGATGAAAAGCCTGCTCTAAGATTGACTTTGCTTCTTTTGCTGTAATTGAGCATGAAAACCAAAAATTTTTGTCTTCACTGAGTCGTCCAGAGTTCAACATTATTCATCGTCAAATCCACATGTAATGCTAAATAGATTACCACATTCATCTAGAATAGCTGGTATGTGTGTGTCAAAAGCCCACCTATATGACGAAACAGCAGAAGTCTACCACCGCAGGTACTATCAGATTCAACGAGTGAAGTATCAAGCCCTTGCGCAATACCTCCCTGAAGGGCTCCTCCTAGATGTAGGCATAGGAACAGGAATTGGATTACCTTCATTAGTCGATCAAAGACCAGTGGTGGGTGTTGATTTTTCGGTTGAGATGCTTGAAATAGCTCAACAGCAAATCAAGGCTAATTCATACTGGAAAAGAATTGTTTCGCTTGTCTGCGCTTCAGCAGAGAAACTACCATTTCGTTCACATGTTTTTCCGATTATTGTAAGTGTGACACTAATTCAGAATTTATCAGAACCAAAACAGGGGCTAAATGAATTTTTTAGAGTACTCCAATATTCGGGGTTACTAGGAATAACTTCGCTCGCCAAGCATACATCAATTCAACAGCTTAAATCATTAATAGCTAACAAGTGTCTTATCCTCGTACAGATGAGTAATTTAGCAAATGAGGATTTTGGCTTAATTCTTCAGCGTAAATCTAACTCTGATGAAATTCAATGAGTCAGAGGAAATATGAGAAATCCGCTTTTCCAGTTTTCCCTCGCTGCGGAGGTTCCGATTGCACAGTTGGTAATGGAATGGGTGGAGGAATTTGTAGGATTCGAGAAAGACCAACAGTTTCCACTGTCGCTCGATTCAAAATAGCGTTTAGCAGGATTGGTTCAATGGATTGTGGTATACGGTGGTCCACATGCCACTTCTCGACTATATCATTCATTTTTTCTTGTGCATCGAGGTAAATGACACGTCCACCAAGACGTATTAGTCCGATTGATATTGGGTAGCGGCACGTAAAGATGAACTTGATTAACACAATATCTTGGGCTATGTGTGTATCTCTTTTCAATTCCACATTTGTGATGCGAGTATTAACTTCAATCCGTTGTTTCCCTAGTATAATTGGTTCCCCATGCTCTAGTTCACATTCACCTTCTATTTTATTGAAAACAACTGAGATTTGAATCTCTACCACCTGCTATTAAATCGTGCCAAGTTGTGCATACTTTAAGTTTTCTTTACTAATAGAACCCTTATGAAAACCAATATCTTTAAGTGTCAATTGAAGATTAGCAGGGTTGCCCCCGGGGTCGAACATCGTGGAAAATCAGCCCATTAAGATACTGCAAAAAGCCATCGATAACCTGGTTTTGATTAAACTGAAGGATGGAAAGGAATACCAAGGCCGGCTAAAGGAAATCGATGTTTATATGAACCTTGTTTTAGAAGGCGCTCAAGAAATTGAAGAGAATAATCCTACAGCAAAATTTGGCGAGGTTCTAATTAGAGGGAATAATATTTTATATATCAAGCCCGACTTGACCCAAATTATTTGGGAAAGCAAAGACTAGGATCATTTACTTTCAATACCTCTGATACTTTGCCCTAGATTGGATTCTATCTCGCATTTTCACTTCGACGTGTCTGTCGATACTCTTCAATTAATCGTTCTAGTGCTTCTGCAGCAGCCTCTCTTTCAGTTGAATCATTTTGGCTTTTCCATTCCTTTATCAGCTGCTCCAATTGCCTAATATCGACGACAGCAAATTCGTCAACGATTGTAATTCGAAGGGTTTCTGCTTTAATAACAGGAATAAAAGCAGCATTAAACTGTTGCAAGGCTAAATGAGACATTGCGCCTTTAGAGATGATTACTTGCACCCCTAGCTGGATAAGTAAATCTGCTGTAGTAGCTCCACCCCCACTTGAATCCATTATGTAAACAATCTTACCTCGTTTTCTAGAATATTTTTCACTAAGCTCCCTAATCCTCTCATTAGAAAAATTGGGAAGAATTAGAACTGGTTGAACTTCACCACTCATCTCCAAATGACGCATTAGTTTCAAATTGTCCAGTCTATTTTTCAAAGAAACTTGATCCTTACGTAACCTGGCAATTTCCTGATGGAGCCTAGAAATTTCATTTTCTTTCTGGCGAATTCGTTCATCGCGACGCTGTTCCCTTTGCTCTTGATAGAGAACACGTTCAAGTTGCCTTTTGGTTTCCATCAACTCAGTATCTAATTTCTGTTGTTGGTCCAAACTCTGTTGATGCTTCTCTCGTTCAAATTCCAATTGCCTTTGTAATGAATCTATTTGCCTTTGAAGACGATTTATTCTTTGTTCCAAATCCTTTGGGAGGGGGTGTTCATTAGCAGAAGTTGAAGATTTGTCGGGGGCGGCTAACTCCCTTTCAGGCTCTTCTGTTGTAGTTGATTGCTCGATTGCATCCTTTACAGATAAGCCTTGCAACACCAAGGCCGATGCCTTTGATGCAACATGTGATTGTTCCATCTCAACAAGACGTTCATTGAGAATTTGGAGTTTCCTTCCATAGGTCTGAAAAACCTGAGCAACAGCTGCTAGAGCATCGCGTTGATGTGAATTAGTTGGTTGCAACTCTGAAGAATATGCGAACGATTTTGCTAATTCCCGTTTCCCGACTACAGATAAGATACGTTCTGGCGTGAATAATGAAATCTTTAGAGAATCACTAATTTTCTTAATAAAACTTGGAGCAGGAGTTACATCTGAAGCCACGAGTATAGGCGATCCTAATTCCACGAGATATCGGATTACATCACCTCGTGACATTCCCCTTTCGCTATGGAGTGCAATAAGCTGACCAGTAACACTCGCAACAGCGATACCAACAGTTACACCTGCATCAATACCCACAACAATTTGTCGACGGAATTTTGCACTCTTTGTTTCTTCCTCAGATGGTAGGTAAAGAATAGTCCTATGCTTTACAGGTGAAAGACGAACAGTTACACCGGCTATCCGATTTTCTTCTGCGTGTATTATCTTACTAATGTTGTCGTATGAATCATAGACATGTATTACACAACGAGCCCAACCGTGAGCAGTACTTGTCTCGAATCTATCGAAATCTATTCCAACCTTCGATAGCCGATCTAATATACTTCGGGCAACCTGGAGAATTGCTCCTTGCATACGCCTTTGATATCTTCCCTGTGAGGAGCCTCCCGGTCCAATAGTCCTTGCTCGGGAAACGATGATGCGAGTCTCCCGTGTAAGTACAGAGATTTCAGTTCCTACACCACGTGCTGCCAGTTTTCCAATTAGAATTGCAGCTTCTATTGGTTTTGGATGAGCATTTAGAACAAAGTCATTTCTTCTCGCTAGCTTAGTCAATGTAGTCATTCCATGTATTGGTGAACCAGTCACTTGAATTACTCGAGTTCTTGAAGGAATTCTAGAGAGAAACTCGATTACTCCTTTTTCTGTTGGGGCTAACTCCAAGAGATTATCAGTTGCCAGAATGTTTGGCTTAAGCCGCCGAATGATTTTCAACAGTTCCCCACGACTGACTGATGCAGATGTTTCTATTTGCTCGCCATGGATAATAGCTACAGCAAACCATGGTGATTTATATCCAGATGGCGAACTTTGCGGAAGAATATCAAAGCCAATTACCAATTGGGTTTTAGGTTCACCCATTTAGGGTTCCACCCCAACATCCTCTATAATATTACCTAGCGATTGTTGCAGGTTGGTGACAAGGTGAAATCTACGCCTGAAAAATTTCAGAACATTAGAAACATCACGTTTGAGCAGCCACTGAGTGTTAGGGTGATCTATTGTTTGCCATTGGGGCCAATCAAATAATGTAACTTGCTCAGCCTCATCTACGAAAATATTGTACTCACTTAAATCACCATGTACGATGTGGGCATTCTTAAAAGCAAGACGGATTTGTTTGAGAATTCTTTCCAAAACTCTTCGTGGATTGGTCAACTCATTAAGATAAAGAAGCAGGTTGCCCTCCATACGTGACATGACAAGTACATGGCGATTTAGAGCTATTGGTTTCGGCACTCGACCTTTGACTCCTATCATAATTTGAAGTGCCTTGTATTCTTTTGCTGCTGCTTGTTTGCAATATTCCATCCAAGATTTGAAAGAGATTTTGTTAATAGAGCGTAGTCTTCGAACTTGTCTAAAGCTTGTGTGTCCCCATCGTAGTAACTTTACAGCTACTTCAATACCTTCAACATTAAGCGCCCGAAAAACGCTAGCTTCTTTGCCCACACCATATGGTTGCCCTATTGAAACAATGATATCTCGAGAAGCTAATTCGTGGAGAGCCAGTGCGTCATATCCAGATCGAGTAAGACGATAACCGAGATAGGGTTTTGATGAACGTTTAACTAGTCTAACCTTGTTTAAGCGTCCAATTCGAAAAATAAGATCATTATTATCAAGTGTAGACTTATTTGCTAATTCCTCAACGGGAGCAAATTCAAATCGATTTGCTAGTTCTTCCAATATACAGAGAATTTTGACTTCTTCGGGGCTAAGTTCCCTAAGGATATCAGCAAGTTTGTACATCACTTATGGAAAAAAGAAGCGAGATAACAAAAATCTATTGGAATAAATCACAAAAAATGTTAACTATTTTTTGAATAAAGCGAATAATTATTGGTAAAAGATATTATTCACTAATCATCTGGGAAACATATTTTAAGGAGAGGAGATGAAACTTCTAATCGATACAATTAAAGTTAGCGGGAGTTCCAAAAAGTGAAAGAGAGGTTTGAAGTTCCAGATGCAGATGTTCCCCGAGTAGCAAAAGCGTTATCCAGTGTTACTCGCTGGCAAATTCTTTCTCTTCTTCGTGAGAAAAATTTAGATGTCAGCCGAATCGCGGAAGCACTCAAACAAACTGAGGCTAATATCAGTGCTCAAGTGAAAATTCTTGAGCAAGCTGGATTGATTAAAAGCCACTATGAACCCGGAGAACATGGTGTTAGGAAAGTTTGTGAGCCTTCTGTGAAACAAGTAATAATAAATGCTGTCTAAAAAAGCCATATCTCTTCTCTACCGTTACTTTTATCTTGTCAGGAATCAGGGGAGCGTTACATTAATTCAATAAGCAATCAACTAATTGGAAACAGGAGTCAATGTTCATGACTGAAGAAAGAACAATTCAAACGATTACTAACAAGATGGGTGTGTTTCTTTCTGCTATTTTGATCTTCGCTTTATTACTTAGTGGAATAGGTGTAGTATTCATTGGAAAAATTACTGGACAGATTGTAACGCGATTTGTATTTCTAGGTGTTGGAGTTGGTATAGAAATCGTAGCATTATTTCTAATAGCCATCCTTTTACATATCCGATTCATTAAACGTAGTTAAAGTGAAATTCAAAAGTGGATAACTGCCTTGTAAGTTTAATAGCTAAATGTGAATAGGTCATCGAGGATTCATTGTGATTTTACTGTTGGGCGAAATAGCAACGGCTCTATTTCTTATAGGATTAGTAATAGCAGCAATAATGGATTTGCAAACAAGAAAGGTTCAAGATTGGGTATGGTTGGTTGGTCTCTCAGCTACCCCATTGACTTGTGTGCGGCTCTTTTTTTCAGGCATACTTTTTATCTACATTTTTCAAGTTCTAGTCACGTTTGGATTGATGCTTCTCTTTTTTAGCTGCAGAATAATCGGTGGCGCAGATGGAAAAGCGCTCTTAATTTTATCGATTAGTTATCCTTGGCCAGTTATTGATGTATCAACGCTCCTTCTAGCACCATACCTAGTCCTAGGTGTAGCATTCTTACTTACTGGCATTCATTGCATAATACTCACAATCCAAAACATATTCAATTGGCGTCGATATGGAGGATTAGAACAAGATGAACTTACTCCAAAGAGACGCAGGTTTTGGTTTACCCGAAAATTGTCTTATTCATCAGAATTGGAAGAAGCACCTAGCTGGAAGATTCAATTAGTTCCACTAATTCTATATTGCCTACTTGCCTATCTTCTATTTTTAATACTGCAAATAGTAGAACTAATTTAAAGTTCTCCACCGGGCATTACTACAAGACCAGAACTACTTATTTCGAACGGGAAACGTTTGAGGCTGTGTCCTGATTGACGCATCTTACGCACAACTAGACTGCGACGAAGCTCTCTATCTTGTTCAGTTAGTGATAAGATAATTAGTCCTTGAGCAATAAATTCCTCTACTCCGTAGCGGCTGAAACCTGTAGACCCTTCTGCAACTTCTGATGTCATTACAGAAGTGGCACCGAGTTCACGTAAAAGACTTGATAGCTTGAAAATGGCATTTCGGACAGCTGCAACACCTTCAAAGCGGATTCCAAGACCTGATACTGAATCGATTACTATTCTTCGAGCATTGATTCTTTTTGTTACTCGGTAAATCTCTTGAGCCAGCGCATTAATGTCAAGGCCAGTGCGGATTGCATGAGGTTCTGTAGTCGGTAATCCAGCCTTACTGGATGCAGCGTCTACGATGATTATTTTTTCTTCTTCTTGTAGTTTCTCAAAATTCCAACCAAAGCGTGTTGCTTCTCGCCTCAATTCCTTTGGTCTTTCTTCCAAGGTCACAAAGACCCCGTTATCACCATACTTTGATGCACCTGAGTAAAGGAATTGCATACAGAAGATGGTTTTGCCAGTACCTGCCCCACCTGAAACAAGAACATTGCTTCCAGGAAGGAAACCCCCATGCAATATTCCATCCAATCCCGGAATTCCGGTCTTCACCCTTTCAGAGGCTCCAGACATCAGATATCTTCTCCAATTTCATTAATTGGTATTCCTGTCCCAATAAGACTATCGCCTTTGGTAGGTGGCTTAAGGAGCCACATATGAGCATCAATAACATCAGGATTGTCATGAAGTGTTTCAAAAATTACATCAATGTCGCTCTGCTGCTTCCCCAGTACCAGCGCAATAATGCCAGTTTCGTCTTCGTTGAGGGCTAGAAAAATCACATTTGGACGGCTTTCAAGATCTGCACGTATCTTGTTTGTGCATTCAACACTTATGTCATGGAGTATGTGGCCACCAATTTCGACCATAATGACGCCACATAATGTGTATCCTAAAGATTCAGGGGATATGCTTACAGTGAATCGCTTAATAATGCCAGCTTCCTGTAGCTTACGAATCCTGAATAATACAGTAGTATCAGGAATACTCTGCTTCATTGTTTTTGAGAGAGTTCTAGCTATTTTTGTATACTTCACTCGTCCATCCTCTAGCAGCATTGAGAGAATTTTGAAGTCTTTTTCATCAAGTTTCAATGAACTCACTCAAACAAATAAGGATTAAAACGAATTGTGTGATATTCCCTAATAAGGTTTCTTCAACGGATATAATAAATTAAAAAGAAATCCGCAATCTACTTTTGTTTCTTATATTGGAACAGCAATTAGAAAATTAAAAATTAAAAACCAGATTATCAGGAATAAGAAAATCGAGGTCCCTAATCCACTAACCAATCCGCGGCCGTGACCTCCTATTTCCTTTGGATTGACCCCAAGGAAGTATACGGCTATAAAATAGGATAAAATGATTATAGTTATGCCCAAAATGAATCCAAGTATGCCGATAACTGGACCCGAAAGATTAAAGATAAGGCAAAGGGAGGCAGCCACAACTGAAAAAACAAGTCTTGTATAATAGATACGATCTTTTGGTGAAATTTTTTCTCGCCAAGATTGTGTCTCTTTTGTCACTGGTGAACACCCTTGAATGCAGGTATGACAGCATCTGATATTTTTGTTATGATGCGTGAAATTCGGGATTTGATTGTCGGGAATTGGATTCTGAATGTTTATCAACTTAACGGTACTTTGGTTTTTAAGATTAGTGAGGATTCTCCAAACAAATTTTGGCTATTGATTGAGCCTGGAAGACGAATACATCAAACAGCGATCACTTACGAGCGAGATGCTAAACAACGAGCATTCTGCACAGCATTACGCAAACATTTACGTGACCATAAAATTACAGCCTTTGAACAGCACGATTTTGATAGAGTAGTATATCTACGAGCTGGACCAGAGAATAGACAGTTTACTCTCATCATTGAATTATTTGGTGGCGGAAACGCAATTCTTCTTGATCCAGAAGAACGAATTATTTCCGCTATGACATTTAAGAGAATGAAAGATCGCGATATTATTCGAGGCACCCAATTTAAATTTCCACCACTTCGCGCCCAAGACCCTCGAACTTCCTCCAAAGACGTGTTGAATGCCATAATTGACTCTTCAGAACAGGACATTATCCGGACTCTAGTTCATGGCTATAACATGAGCGGACTCACAGCAGAGGAAATTCTCGCTAGAGGATTAATTCCGCCAGATACACCTGCCAAAGCTCTTACGTCAAAGCAACGACAAGAATTATTCAACACAATGAAAGATTATTTCGAATTACTTTCTACTGGACAGCTCTCACCTCGTATTATTTTAGATTCAAATTGTGAACCGTTAGAAGTGCTTGCATTGCCCTCCCTTAGGCATAAGGATGCGCCAATGACAGAATACTCCACCTTTAATGAAGCCCTTGATGCTTATTTCACTGGTCGCCGTAAGGAGGAGGGCATTGACAGTCTTGAAGAAAAATATCACCAGGAAATAATTAAACTTCAACAGCTTCAGAAAAAACAACGTGAACATCTTAGGAAGATGAGAGATAGTGCTGTTCAGAGTAGAGAAGCTGCTAATGCTATTTACCAACAATTGCCATTGATTGAGGAGCTTCTAACAACTATTAGAGATGCTCGCGAAAAAGGTGTAACTTGGAAAGAGATTGAAAGCAAACTTACTCTAGCAAAAGAGAAGCAGATTTCTGCTGCAACCCTATTCGACCGATTTGACCTCCATTCTGGTAATTTACATATAATATTGGACGACCGGCCCGTCACACTTAGTATTCGCTTATCTGCAGCAGAGAACGCCAACCAACATTTTCAGAGAAGCAAGCAACTTGAGAAGAAGGTTCTGGGTGCGCAAAAAGCAATTGAAGATTCAGCTCAGAAACTTGCTACTCTACAAGAGAGGAGAGATGAGGAAATTGCACAAGCCCAAGCTGGAAGCCTCTTTCAACGGCGTAAGAAACGATGGTATGAGAAATTCCGTTGGTTTACAACTTCTGGAGGGTTATTAGTTTTAGGAGGGCGGGACACTGCTAGCAACCAACAGTTAGTTAGAAAGCATCTCAAAGCCGGAGATCTCTTCTTCCATGGAGATGTTCGTGGTTCCCCTGTAGTTATTATGAAGACAGAGGGAAACGAGGTTTCTGAAGAGGATTTAAGAGAAACTGCAATTTTTGCAGTCAGTTATTCTCGTGCATGGCGAGAAGGATGGAGTATGTGTGATGCTTATTGGGTTCAAAGTGACCAAGTTGCATTGAGTGCGCCAACCGGCGAGTATCTTCCCAAGGGAGGAGTAATGGTTCAAGGAAACCGTAACTATCTCAAGAATATGCCTTTGCGTTTGATTATTGGCATCGCTTTTGACGAAAAATTACCTATGATTGTGTCTGGCCCAGAAACTGCAATCCGTAAGAAAACAGAGTTGTTTGTTCCACTTGTTCCTGGGGACCTAAAAGTCTCAGATGTGGCAAAACACCTCAGAAAGCGCTTCACTGAAATGGCACCAGTTGAATTTAAGCAAAGCATCCAAGCCATTAGCTTAGATGAAATAATTGCCGCTTTGCCTCCCGGACCATGTGACATTGAGAAGGCATAACTGTTTTGAAGTATAGTGCTTATTATTATGACTGAGAAGAGGTGAGGAATGTGTATATAGAAGAGATAATGGCAAGTCCTGTAAAGACTATTGACAAAGACCAACCGGTTTCAACAGCTCTGGACATGATGATAAAACTTGGTGTCTCAGCTCTACCTGTTACAGAGGAAGGACACCTTGTGGGATTGGTTACTGAACTTGATTTGGTGGATCGTCTTGGATCGGTGAGGTCTGGAAGACTAACACCCACGAACATTCATGTCAGCTCTGTGATGGAATGGGCACCAGAAACCGTTAATCCAAAAATCGATATTGTCGAAGCAGCTAAGCTTCTCGTGAATCGGCGAGAACGAGCATTAATCGTTACAGAGGGAGATGAGATTATTGGCATTCTTACAAACACCCATTTTGTGAAACAATGCCAAGATATTGATAAGCTGTTTGTCCGCAATCTTACAATTGAGAAGCCAGTGGCTGTATTTTTAACAGAGCGAGTAATCCATGCACGAAAATTACTCCTTGAAAAGGAACTGCCCGGTCTACCAGTTGTTGATGAGGGAAATGTGATTGGACTAGTCACTAAGAAAAGTCTGGCAATAGGCTTTGCAGCTTTTCGACGCGAAACCCCGGCTAAATATCAAGACTCTCGTCTTCGAGATTTTTTAGTAGAAAATATCTTTACTCGAACGGAACTGACTACACAACTAAATATGCCAGTGGGTGAAGCAGCAAAATTACTCCTTAAAGAACATCAACATCTGCTTCCTGTAATAAAGGATAATTCGTTGCATGGAATCCTTATTCGAAGAAGCTTAGTAAAACTTGTATCAAATAAATTCAAACCATAATGTGGAATCCAGTGAGGAAATGAAAATGAATGAGCTTCTTTCACTTGATGAGGGAACATATCTTACACGTCTGGCACGCAAGACCATTGAAATATATGTCAAGGAAAAAAGAGTCCTTGAAAATCCAAGCACACCTTCAAAAGCACTCTTGGAGAACCGAGGGGTCTTTGTTACAATCAAGAAAGAGAATCTAGGATCGCAAGAGCATTTTGACCTTCGAGGATGCATCGGTAGATTGCAACCACCACCTCATTCTAGGATGCACTCTGTTCCGCTACTGGAAGCAACAATGCAGGCTGCTATTAGTGCTGCAACAGAAGACCCACGTTTCCCAGCTGTTAGAAGAGATGAACTCGATTCACTTTTGATTGAAGTTAGTGTTCTAACTGTTCCAAAGGAAATTATTCTTGATGAAAAATCACTACTCCCCAAACAAATTACTGTTGGCAAAGATGGACTTATCGTGGAATATGACGCCTTACGTAAAGGCCTTTTACTACCCCAGGTAGCCCCTGAGCAAAGATGGAATGCGAAAGAATTCTTACAGGGTTGTTGCATGAAAGCAGGTCTCCCTCCTGACAGTTATCTTGATCCTAGAGTAAAGGTCTTCAAATTTCAAGCCCAAATTTTCGCAGAAACCGCTCCCCGAGGAGACATTGTGGAACGGACTTTCTAGGGAATCACTTTGATGTAATTGGCAAGGGCGGAATATTACTCAACTCACTAAGAACCATCAAAGTGTCAACACTTATTATCCCAGGAATTTTTGCTAGGGTTTTATGAAGCAAATTGGAGAAATCATTAATATCACTAGCTATTAGCCGAACAATAATGTCAACAGAACCAGCAGTCTTTGTGATGGTTAGAATCTGTGGAATACGATGAAGCTGTCTAGTAACTGAGTCGGCCTTCCCATGCTCTGTTCTAATCAGTAATAATGATTGAATTTGCCACCCAATCTTCTCCCAGTCTAAGACAGCACCAAGTTTAGTAATAATTCCACGATTAATTAAAGCGTTAATACGGTTGCGTGCCCCCGTTGCACTAAGACCCACACTTCGCCCTAATTCAGAAAAAGAAATTCTTGAATTCTCTTGTAGCACCTGCAGGATTTGTAAATCAACTTCGTCCAAATTAGTAATCATAGCTAATTCAATTCACAGGCTATTATGATGATAACTTAAAAGCCTAGTTGGTGAGGTTGAACTATCGATGGCTAACTTAACTATGATTAGGAATCAAATTCTAAAGCAGTTGCGACCGACACAATCTGAAAACAACCAAGTGCGCAAAACGTTCGAGAAAATAAGAGAAGCCGTTGAATTAACTGCAAAGAAGCAGCACCTAGAATTATCTTTTATTTGCTTGGAGGGCTCCGCGGGGCGTAAACAAACCCATCTTCACAATAAGAAGGAATTAGATATTTTCATTGGTTTGCCTCCTTCTTTGATTCCTGGGCCTGAAAAGCCTCCAAGAATAATAAAGCCTGTTTTGCAGAAATCTTTGAAAAAATTGGTTCGTAATGTTGGGATTAAGGCTGCAAAGATGGCAGGTTGCAAAGACATCAAAATCGCTTATGCTGAACATCCCTATGTGACTACAACTCTTGATGGTTTCATTATTGATTTGGTATTCTGTTTTGACCTTTCATTGAAACAGATTTCAGAGTCAGGTCCTTTAACAGCAGTTGATCGAACACCTCATCATTCCCGTTTCGTTGATGAAAATTTATCCAGCACCCAACGCGATGATGTACGACTATTAAAGGCGTTCTTTCAGACCTGTTGGGTTTATGGTGATAAGAGTCCCGTGGGACGTAGCGGATTCACAGGGTTTAGTGCAGAGATTATTATTTATCATTGGAAGAACATTTCAAATGCTCTGAAGAACCTTGAGAATCTTCAATTTACACCATTGGATTATTTCGGTCGCACAAACATAGAACTAAAGCATTTATTTCCGAAGGACCCACTTATCATCATTGATCCAACCGATTCAAACCGAAATGCTGCAGCCAGTATTTCTGAACGAGCATTTCGATATGCCGCTTATACTGCAGCTAAAGTCCTTCACCATCCATCCCCCAAGTTTTTCCTACAGAAGGACATTCCTGTTTTATCATCGCAAGAGGAGGAACAACTAGAGCCCTCCTATTATGTCTTTGAGTATAGAGATGAAACAGGATGGCACTACACTAAAACTAGAGACAAGTTATACCAATACTTTACTCGGCTTTGTCGATTCCTTGAACGAGAACCCACAAAAGAGCCTCGTTTCGGATTCTCCACTTTTGAAGAGGTCTTTAACGAGGCAATTTTTACTATTGCGCTTTATGTTACTAACCCTACTATTAGTCCAAAATATAGTAGAATTGGACCACCTCCCCATTTGGATGAGGCAGTACGCAATTTTCTTCAGAAACACCCAACAGCTGTTTTACGAGAGAATCGCTACCTAGTAGAAATTCCCCGAGCCTTCACCTTGGCAAGGGATGTAATACATCACTACCTAGAAAACCATCCATTAATACCAAGACTACGTCAAATCGGTGTAACAAATAAAGGCACAACGATAACAGGGAAACAAGCATTATGGATTCTGAAAAATGCTATTTTACCATTTGTTAATAGGAATTAGAATGAAACCGAGTAAATACTAATGCTATTTCAAGGGGACGGATTCAATAATTTTTATTGACACACCTGATGAATCATCTTGAGCAACCCTTTCAAAAAAAGCAATGATGTCATCACCATTTTTGCTAGCTAATTCCTTATCATCAATCCCAACTATTCTGAGAGCCCCATAGGCATATTCAAAGAGTCCCATTACAGAATTACCATTTTTTCCTATTTGCATAACCTCAACAAGTACAAAACTTGAAGGGAGCTTGGAAGCGCCTTCAGGGTTTTGCACACTAAATTTAACACGTTGATATTGTGCAAAATTTTTGAGATGATCAATAAATCTTGGTCGAATTAGAAGTGACCCGGTCTTGAGAAGTGTATCTATTAGAACTCGTTTAGACGACCGAAAAGTTACTAACCACTCACTCACCTGATTTCACCTACCTTTTAATTAGGGAAGGCTAAAGTTGTTGCACTTTAAAGATGTTTGGCTGATTGGTGAAAAGAATGGATCTCGCTGAAATACTAACGATTGATGCGCCGGGCAAAAGCTACCTACTTTTGGGAAATGAAGCGATTGCACGAGGAGCAATTGAAGCGGGTCTTGAACTTGCAGCAACTTATCCAGGAACACCTGCTTCAGAGATTGGTGACAGCCTTTGCCAAGCTGCTAAGAGAGGAAAATATTACTTCGAATATTGCACAAACGAGAAAGTTGCCATGGAAGTGGCAGGTGCAGCAGCAGTTGCAAATGCTCGAGCCTTGGTTGCTATGAAACACGTTGGGCTCAACGTTGCTTCTGACCCTTTTATGACTCTGAACTACATTGGAGTACGTGATCGGTCAAGAAGTCAGAGCCCTTGGCGCTAACCTGTACGGTGGTGTCTGTATCAACGTGCTTCGTCATCCGGCCTGGGGACGGGCTCAGGAAACATATGGTGAAGATCCTTACTCTTTGGGAGAGTTTGGGGCCGCTCTGACCCGTGGCGTACAGCGACACGCGATGGCTTGTGTCAAACACTACGCGCTTAATTCGATGGAAAACGCTCGTTTCAAGGTAGATGTGACCGTAAAACCGAGAGCGCTACATGAAATCTACCTCGGACATTTTAAACGTGTTGTAGACGCGGGCGTGGCTTCCGTAATGAGTTCTTATAACAGTGTTAATGGTGAGTGGGCCGGACAGAATAAGACACTATTGACGGATATTTTAAAAAAGAAATGGAAGTTTAATGGCTTTGTGCTGACCGACTTTGGTTTGGGTATGCGGGATGCCAAAAAGGCGGCTTTGGCGGGGCAAGATCTGGAAATGCCATTTCAAATGCACTATCACGCTCATTTAAAACGTCTGGTTGAAAATGGTGAGGTTCCGGTTGAACAGATTAATGACGCCGCGTCACGCTCGTTGAGACAACAGATACGATTGCTTCGACCCGGTAGCTATAGTCGGGACATAGCGGGCTGCGAAGAGCATAGAGCGATAGCGAGGGAAGCGGCCGCAAAATCTATTGTTCTACTAAAAAATGACGAACAGCTACTCCCCTTAGGGAATGTAAAAAAGACGGCCGTAATCGGTCGATTGGCCGATATTCCCAATACCGGTGACGGCGGTTCCAGTAATACTCGTCCCACTCATGTCGTTACGCCACTCGAAGGTATAAAGGCGGCCTTCAAGGGTGAGATAGAAGTGTTATATGACGATGGGAGTGATCTTGAACGGGCGAAAACAGTGGCCCAAAAAGCGGACTCAGTCATTCTTGTGGTTGGATATACTTTTGAGGATGAAGGTGAATATGGTGATCAAGATGACCCCTTATTGGCCGAATTAATGGGAAATATATCTCGTGACGAATTGCAGGCACAAACCGAGGAAGGCCACCAACTGGACCTTGGTCCTCAAGGGGGCG
>JABXGU010000136.1 GCA_016550415.1 archaeon
GTTTCTCGAAGAGAAAGCACAAGTACGTAACATTTCTAAAATTCACACAACTACCGCCTTTATGCTCGTATTCCGCGTTTCAGATGCTAACAGTCAAGACATCTTGACTAACTTGGAGACCCTAGGTGTAGGTGTCCACTATGGTCTTATTGACATACTACCCATTGAAGCTAGTAAGCCAATGTTGGAAGAGGAGGTGGGCATTACTCCTCGGGAACGACTATCCGTTGAGGAAATCTATGGAAAAATTGCTGCTGGTGCCCGCCTATCTTTTGATTTCATCGCACTGCTAATCGTTTCTTGTATCATTGCAGGCATAGGCTTGGCTACCAGTAGTGTTGTCATTATTGTAGCAGGTATGCTTCTAGCACCTCTAATGGGTCCAATCCTTGGACTTAGCCTTGGTGCAGTGATAAAAGACCGCCGCCTAGTTATTACCGGTGTAAAAAACGAATCTTACGGACTACTAATAGCAGTAATTATGGGTCTCGTTATGGGTGCCGTCCTAATCCCACTAGCTCCAATATATGGTTGGCCTACAAGCGAAATGGCTACTCGTGGTGAACTTCTAGGTCTTCTAATCGGAATCATTGTGGCAGCTGCATCAGGTGCTGGTGTTGCACTAGCAGTAACCCGAGGTGAAATAAGTAGCCTTGTGGGTGTGGCTATTGCTGCCTCCCTCATGCCGCCTGCTGTGAACGCTGGCATGAACCTCTGCTATGCACTCATTGGCCCAATCCTTATTGGCAGCTCAGTAAGCATGGTCCAACATTTAGCACTAGCCGGCATCAGCTTTTCATTGGTACTCATCAACATCATCTTCATCAACATCGTTGCAATGTTCGTCTTTAAGCTCAAAGCAATCGCTCCAGTAAAAGGCAAGTCAATATTCTGGCATGACCTGCCCAGACTGGATCAGAAACAACGCGAAGAACTGTGGCATCGACGAGAAGACATGGAATAATCAAAGTCACTCAACTAGCCATTTCTTCTCTAAAGAAAATCCAACAGTCAACTGGCTTCAAATACTCAAGACTAGGTGCCAATCTTTAGTACTTACGCTAATCTAGTTTCCATAAGGCTTATTAGGGTTCGAAGTTGATATTCGCCTTATATGCACAGTGATGCATATTACTCTTGATTTACAGAATATTAGACTCGTTTCAATCACTCCGGTGATAATAAATGCAACGGGATATGAAAATCGGACTTGTAATAGTTGTCATTGCTATTATTATCGCCAGTAGCACATTGATTATACTTCGCCTTTTTTCATCCCCATCAGGAGATGACCAGAATCCTCCCACGGAAGCATTTCAAATTTCACTTATCAACGATTCTAATACTATGACTGTAACATCTAGCCAAATCGAGGCGATGGACTCTACCGAAGCATTTTCTTCCTTTCAGAATCGATATCTCAATTGGGGTAATCAAGGTACTTACAAAGGTGTTCTACTCTCTGACTTAATCGAATTAATTGGAACAATGGGACCCAATGATGCTGTTGAAGTCAAAGCCGCTGATGACTATAGCCAATATTACTCCTACGACAATCTCTACCCCAATGAAACCTTCTTAGAAATTCAGGGTCAACTAGTACTTGCTTACGAGTATAATGGGACTGCTCCGCCCAGTTGGAGTGATGGTCCAAGAACCGTTTTCCTGCCTGCGGATGGCGGATACAGTGTTGATGATGCTAATATGACAACACATCCCTCATGGTTTGTTGGTACTGCGGGCGGAAGATGCGTTAAAAATGTTCACTCAATCAAACTTCTCCTCGGAGTGTATCCCCCACCTATACAAAAGGTACAGCTGATTTTAACTCCAGATTATTTGTTATCTCTTGCCAATACTTTAGATCCTTCCTTTTCTGTTGGATTGTATGAATGTGTCCCAATTGCTTTCCCTCCAATGAATGATGAATAGGTTGTGAGTGCCTCCATGAATTATTCAGTTTCCACATATTACTTCCGAACAAGGGATCTAGTAACCATCTGTGTTCTAAGTGCACTTGGAGGTTCATTGAGTACCTTTGTTGGGTATCTGGGACAACTACTGAATACAGCCATTGGAATACCATTTGGTGCAGGACAATTCCTCAGTGGTCTACATGTTTTTTGGATAATCTTAGCTGCAGGTTTATTGCGAAAATCTGGAGCAGCATCTTTAACTGGTCTGTTGAAGGGCTGCGTCGAATTCTTCATGGGTAGCACCCACGGATTCGTTGTAATAATTGTCAGTTTGGTTCAAGGACTTATCATTGATGGAGGTCTGACTCTGGTGCACCATCGAGATTCCTTGCCATTCTATTGCATATTTGGCAGCCTAGCTGCAGCCTCCAATGTGGTCCTGTTCCAATTATTCTATTTCTCCGGGGTTCCAGTAATTTTTCTTCTATTACTAGTTGTGCTAGCTCTTTGTTCAGGTGTCATCTTTGCTGGATATTTTGGCAAGGTAACCCTTGATCTCCTCATCTCATCAAATGTGGCGCGTTCAAATAATTCTAAATTCCAGGCAAATGGAACATTCGCTTCGTCGAAGCTCCGTCAAATAAATCCTTACAAGGTTTCTGCAGTTGTTTTCCTTTCAGTTCTTGCCTTTGGCGCTGGTCTTTATGGCGTTTTTATATGGCGTCCCTTCGTCAATCCTCTCCAATGTGAAGTGAGAGGATCCGTTGCACACCCATACTTCTTCACATATTCCCTGTTCGAAGAATCAGAAGTTACAATCGAAGCTGAGCTTATTGGATCTGCAACTTACATCCCTCTTCGGAACTATACCGGTATTCCAATATCAATAATTCTAGCCTATGCTCAACCCTCTCAAAATGCGAACACAGTTCTTGTTATTGCTTCGGATGGATATTCTGCCGAATTCTCATTAAACGCAATTCTAAGTGATTCTGAGATAATCATTATTATTGACAATGGATTCCGACTCATTGCGAAAAATTACCCCGGCTCATTCTGGGTTGAGAAGGTATCTAGCCTTGTCATCGAATAACACAGACACTACCAGTAAGTCTGAACTAGCCATCGAAGCAGACCACCTAACATTCACCTATGCTGGATCCACAAAGCCAGCTCTGCAAGGCATCCAACTTGATATCCGCTCAGGTGAATTTGTACTCCTTGCAGGACCCAGTGGCTGCGGAAAAAGTACCCTCGCTCGTTGTTTGGCTGGATTCATTCCCCATGAATTTTCTGGGCAATACCAAGGTGTAGTACGAATCAGTGGTATGGATACTAACAGTAGTCAAATCCACAACATTGCACGCAATATTAGTTTAGTTCAACAAGATCCTGATGGACAAATTGTCTGCTTGAATGTTACAGATGAAGTGGCATTTGGTCCTGAAAATTTCAATATGCCACTGCCCAAAATCACCGAGTATGTCAAAAAAGCGTTGAAATCCACTAACGCTCTTTCTCTCGAGAAACGGAGTACACTTACGTTATCAGGCGGGGAAAAACAGAAGGTTGCTATAGCTGGTTTTCTTGCTATACAAGCACCCATTCTCATTTTGGATGAACCCACCACGCGCCTTGATTCCCCCACCTCTCATGAGGTCCTGTCTGCACTATCAAAATTGCACAATAGTGGAACTACAATACTTGTCATTGACCATCGTATTGCTCAACTTCTACCACTGGTCTCTCGTTGTCTTCTAATGAAGGAGGGTCACATCATCTTTGATGGAACCCCTCAACAACTCAGAAAACAACCTACCCTTCTTAACGAACTTGGAGTCTATCTCACTCCTAAACCCCTACATGAAAGCATCACTCAGCAGAATCAATCCTATCTTGGAATAAATCCAGTACTCACAGTTCAAGATTTGAAGTTCACCTATCCCAACAGCAAAGAAAATCATTCCAAGACTCCCGTTCTCAATGGGCTATCCTTCACTCTTGGTCCCAGCGAAATCGTTGGACTCATGGGTTCAAATGGTTCAGGGAAAACTACATTGCTAAAAAACATAGTTGGTCTTTTACGACCAGATGCTGGCTCTGTCTATATTGCTGATAAATTAGTGCATAGCCATCATGTCTCGGAGATTGCACGCGATGTTGGATTCATTTTCCAGAATCCGCTTCATCAACTCTTTGAACGTACAGTGTGGGATGAATTGTTACTCACTTCTCGTCAGCTCAAGTATCCGCCTCAACACGAAGCAGCTGAACGGAGTAAATCAATTGCTGAAAAATGTGGATTAACACAATATCTGAATTGGTCCCCCTTCTCTCTTAGTTTGGGAGAACAACGTCGGCTGACAATCTCCTCAATTCTTGTTCACCAGCCAAAACTTCTCTTACTTGATGAACCTTTCATAGGGCAAGACTACGGTCATGTTCACCAGTTGATGTCCCTAGTGCAGTCCGCTGCCCTGGATGGTGCCGCAATACTACTCGCAACACATGATCCATCAATAGTTCAAGCATATTGCCACCGCCTTCTATTCCTTCGTGATGGACGGCTCCTCATTGACGCTGCACCTCAACAAGCCTTTGACCGCCTTCAACAGCTAGGCGAAACTGAACATGTTCCAATAAGTATCCACAACAAATCAAATGGCGTAATGGAGAGTGCATATCCACAATGACATCAAGTCATTACCGCCTAGGCTATATCCCTCAAAACTCCTTTATCCACAACCTCAATCCGCTTACGAAGCTCGTCATTCTCGTTTGTGTGGCAATCCTTACGATTACGCTAATTTCTGAGATTGCGGCAATTTTCATACTCGCCTTTATTCTTCTTGCTTATCTGGGTGCTGGTATCAATCCTCTACGCATATCACAACGCCTACGTTACATTCTAGCCTTTGCTCTCATAATAGCCCTTGTCCAACTCCTCTTTACACCCTATGGCACAATCCTGTTCTATCTCATTCCATCAATATCCCCCAACTTCGGACCCTATTTCCCAATAACAACAATCGGAGTCGCTAACGCCATCATCATGGCACTCCGCTTAATCAATATAGTATTAGCTAGCGGACTCTTCGTTGCGACCACAGATCCAACACTCTTTGCATTTTCCCTCACCCGTCTTCGCATTCCCTACCGATACAGTTTCCTTCTCGTACTAACTCTTCGCTTGGTTCCCCTCTTTGACCAAGAAGCCAGCATAGTTCACGACGCCCAGCGTGTTCGCGGTATCCGTCTCGAACAAGGAGTAATCCGTGGCTTCTTAAGACGTCTCCGTTATACCTTCATCCCCCTAATCGTCTCTGCTCTGAACCGAGTTGACACCCTCACCCTTTCTATGGACGGTCGCGGCTTTGGATACAATAGAACACGTTCATATCTTCGTCAATCCAGCTTTTCCCTCAAAGACTGGTCCATTACAATCACTGGAATATTACTCATGTGCATCCTTCTTTGGAACTTCATCTTCATTGTTCCCCTACCTAGACTCCTGATCTAAATTTTGCCACTACGTCTACTACTTCTTCTGACGATAACATCAATTCCAATATTTTCTTCTTTGATTGCAAAATTATTGAAGCTGGCTTGATGACTTTTATAAGAGGAAAAAGGTACTCACAACTGGATGGTGCTGTCTGTGACAAAAGCTGACTCCGTCTTCGAAATCATAGGACCTATTATGATAGGTCCCTCCAGTTCACATACTGCGGCTGCTGTTCGCATTGGTCAAATCAGTAGAGCACTCCTTGGTGAAGCTGTAACCAAGGCCGTCATACTAATGCATGGTTCCTATGCGCTAACAGGAAAAGGACATGGAAGTGACAAAGCATTGGTTGCGGGGCTACTGGGCTTTGATGTGGCAGATGAGCGTATTCGAGATGCCCCCAAATATGCCAAGGATGCTGGAATGATTGTTAAATTCCGAAATGTGGATTTGGGGGATGAATATCACCCGAATACTGTTCGCCTCTTAATAGAGGGAGCAAGTGGTTCACATTTCGAAATCACAGCTGTATCCGTTGGCGGAGGCAACATTACTGTAACAGAAATTAATGGACTTCCCATCCAATTGTCAGGAGAATATCACACACTTATTACAATTCACAAAGACCAACCTGGAATAGTGGCTCGGGCAACAGCTATCATAGCCAATCACAAGATCAATATCGCAACCTTGAATGTTGCCCGTCAACGACGAGGAGGTCTGGCTGCGATGGCTGTTGAGATGGATCAGCCACTTCCCCCTGAAGCTCTCAGTGAGCTGGAGGACCGTGCTCAAATAGTCCGGCTAATCCCCCCAATCTACTAATCGAATGTGTCAGCTATGATCGAGTGAGGTGTATCTTGAATGGAGTACAAGACCATCACAGAATTAATCAAACTTGCCATAAAGAAGAAGACCAAAATTGGCGATATCGTTCTTAGCGTAGAAGCTGAACAGGAAGGTGAGTCCACTGACACCATTCGTGGGCAGATGGTTGTCTCTTGGCAGGTTATGCAACAAGCTATCCTTCGAGGAATTACAGAGGATATCAAATCAGTCAGTGGACTCAGCGGCGGAGATGGAAAACGATTTTCACAAGCCTCTCCAAAATTCCTTAGTGATCCAATAGCCAATGCTGCCGCCAAAGCCCTTGGTGTTGCTGAAGTGAATGCAAGCATGGGAAAAATCGTGGCATGCCCGACAGCAGGTAGCTGCGGTATTGTACCTGCTGCTCTTACTCTTGCTAAAGAAAAATTGAACTCATCTGATGAAGAAATCATCATCGCCCTCTTCACAGCCGCAGGCATAGGCATTGTATGTTCCATCAACGCCTCCATCTCTGGTGCAGAAGGCGGATGCCAAGCTGAATGCGGTGTAGCTGCAGCCATGGCTGCAGGAGCCCTAACAGAATTAGCTGGAGGAACCCCCCAAATGGTGGGACATGCCGTCGCCCTCTGCCTCAGCAATATGCTTGGTCTTGTCTGTGATCCTGTTGCAGGTCTTGTAGAAGTACCATGCGTTATCCGCAATGCAGGTGCCTTGATGCAAGCCCTGCTAGCTGCAGATATGGCACTTGCTGGTATAGAAAGTCGGATACCGGCTGACGAAGTAATAGAGGCCATGCGTGAGGTTGGCGACGCACTTCCTGAGAGTCTCCGAGAAACCGCCAAGGGCGGCTTAGCAAATACTCCGACGGGCAAAAAATTCCGACACAAACTCTCTTGAACTATATTGATTTAAGTACCTCACGGCACCAGTAGTTATAACGCAAACTATTTAGTTCCGTTCTAATTCAAATAGCCCCTAACTATGATACTGCCCGGGAGGAAATCATTTGCGAATTCAATTATGGCTTGCAAAGCATGGATTTAGATTAACCACAATTCTAGCAGCTATCGCTGTGTGCTTTTTGCTTCTAGGCTCTGTCGCCGTTCAAGCCAAAAGCAATACCTATTTTCAAAATACTGATATGAAAGCACAAATCGTCGTTAACGGCAAAAACCTGTGTGACGCTATCATTCCATCTGAAGCTGTGCCGATT
This sequence comes from archaeon, assembly GCA_016550415.1. The sequence goes on from JABXGU010000136.1 coordinate 7,463, forward strand.
AATATCTCAGAACCTGTTTCCTTCGAATTCAATTACGAAGTGTTTGAACACACTGTGTATTTGTTAAGATTAGAAATAACTGTCTTTTTCACCGATATACCAATTTTCACACAACCTGTCACAGAACCATTTGGTCCAACAGGATTGCCTGTATTTGCAGGAATGACAAACTCGACCACTGGTGAACTTGATCTGCAACCTCTTCTTGAAATGGCAGGACTACAGCTTGCGACTGGAGTTTACCGAATAGGAGCAAACCTCTTTTATCACCTTGAGGGCTCTACAACAGAAAAGGCAATTGGAACAGATTATCCCACCTTCTATCCTGTTTATTTCCGGATTCTTGGTAACCCACTTCTTTCCGCTATTGGAGTAATTGCTGTTGCTGGTGCTGCTTTTGTGGGATTATCCACAGCATCGTCACTAATTGGCTTCATAGGCTCAGGAAGCGCTATCAGCCAAATAGGTCAGTTGGCAAACCTTGGAAGCGGCAACTTTGGTGATTGGACAGAACTAGCAAAGACTGGTTGGCGTATGCGCTCTATTCGGAAGAAAGCAAAAGACCTTCTTGCCCTACCAAATCTAGCTGTTCTAGCAGGAACAGCCATCCTTGCCGGAATCGCTGCTGTTCTTACTGGTCATGCTGTAGCTGAAAAATCAGCTGATGCAAAGCAACACAAAATAATTCTTGATGGAGTACGAGAGCGTGCACTCGTGGCATGGGCAGGTGTTCGTTGTCCAAAATGTGGCTCAAAGTGGACTGAACCAGAAACACCCTGTCCCAAGGGCAAATGTGGCACAGACTGGGAAACTGGGCGAAAGGAATTCGCCGATAAAATGGTCGAACTCGCTGATAAAGCCCTTCCAATTCTTGCATCAAGAAGCACTCTAGATGTCAGAGGTCTAGCTAAGAAGCTTAAGACTGACGACTATTATGCTGGGCTTGTCGGAACAATGCTCACCGATCTTGGAGCCACTCAAATTGCCAAAGTAAGAACACCAATGAAAAGCCTTGCAATCAACGGCGCCTCAATCGCCTTAGTCACTCTGACATGGACTCAACTCCTTGGATATACAGCCATGGGTCTTATCGGATGGATTGCAATAATCAGCACAGGTGCTACTATCTGCTTCTTCATTGCACTCACTATTTCACGTATTGCTCAAGGGAAACGCATTCAAAAACTCCAAGCACAGCGTTCAGCACAACTGAAGGACCAACTTGAAGCTAAACCCGAAAAAACCCGGAAGCCCAAGGAAAAGGTGAAAACTAGATCTTCTGAAGAAACTCCCGAAAGTGATGAGGAAGTAGACGCCAAATAGGTATCTCTCCTCTATCCCATTTTTTTTATTTTTAAGTAGCGTGCATCATGCACTAGTTAGCAAAGGAATTATACAGATGAATACGAGTGGTGTGCGACCTGGATTCCGGTATCCGTGGGGCTCGTTTGGAGGAACGTAAAGGAACATATCCTTTATGATGGAAAGCTCCCGTTCTTCAGTAAAAGCTACACCTTTCCCTGCAAGAATGTAAATTTCATGATCTTCTTTATGGGAGTGCAAGGGAATTTCACCACCCGGTTGAACCACGAACCGTCGCATAGCAAAGGTTCTTGCTCCATTATCTCGATTAATCAGCCACCGAATCGTTGTTCCCGTCGCTCCATAGGTTGTAACCTTTTCTTCAGGTCGTTCATCAAATCTACTACCAATCATAACACAAAGTCACCTTTTCGAAAAATTCAACATGCTTGTTGGTGCCTTCTTGTTACCAATTAACTAAAAAAGCCTCTCTCTCATGTTAAGAGAGAAAATTTAATTGGTCAAGAGTATAGCCTCTAGATGGATAAAACACGTTGTTAGTATCCTCTTAGGCTCGTGTTCATACCTAAAGATTGGTGCGGCAATATGGCGAGGAAGGATGTAGTAAAAGAAACACTCTTATCATTACTAAATGGTGCTGAGCCAGCCATATCTGAGGATATACTTTCCCTTGGCAAAATGCAAATCCACTGCACCGAATCAGGATACGCCAACATTTCCGTTAGTAGACCCCTCGACATACCCTTTATCAAAGAATTCTTCGAGGGAATGGATGTTTATGCTGAAGCAAGCCAAGCCAGCGTTCGCATAAAGAAGAATGCCAACATATTCCTCTATGGTGAACCCAATAACACCCAGCGTGTTGCATTCGGACCAGTTATGGACACCAGTCTCCTAGTCCTTGTTTTCAAGTATATTCGCGCAATCTTGGAACGAAACGCCTAGCCCTTGCTTATTTCTGATTATTTAGGATTCTCTAACCTAAACCCAAAAGGCAACAAGTCCTTCAACTTAACTTGCTTTCTTTTTCCAGATTTTCCAACAGAAATTATTACAAGGTCAGGGCTGAACTCGAATAACACTTGTCGACAGATTCCACAAGGCATTACTGGATCATCTTGATCTGTAACGATTGCCAATTTTTTAAATCGTCGAGCTCCAGTGCTAACTCCATTAGCGACTGCATTCCGCTCAGCACAAATTGTTGCTCCATAAGAAGCGTTCTCGACGTTACAACCAAGAAATATGCGTCCATCATCTGAAAGTATTGCAGCGCCAACCTTGAAATTGGAGTAGGGAGCATAAGCTTCTCCTTGAACCAGCTTTGCTTGTTCAATCAATTCATCATCTGTTGGATTCCTAGTTAGTATTCTACCGGTCAATGCCATTACCTACAATTTAATTCCAATACAATGGTTTTAGGAAAAAAGGTTTGCCAGTTGATGATTTGCATCAATGGATAAGATTGCATTCCATCACTGTTTTCGTTGTTTGTCGAAAACACAGGGTTTAAGTACGATAATTTTAGGTTTTACAAATGGAAACGACAATCGGATGTGATGACAATCACTGCCACAGCAAATTCTAGCACGTCTTCCACGGTGAGTCGCTCTAAGACAAAGACCATACGCTGCCCAAATTGTGGCTATATGAATGTCGTTAAGAGTGAATTCTTCTTCTGGCTCCTATCGAAGGAGAAAAATCTTCTGTGCCGTGGTTGCGGACGAATGATTCCACTTCAAACATAACTTCCTTTTTTGTAAATTCTTTCAACCAATATATTATACTTAAGTGGAGAAGCTCCCTTAATGACACAATACTCCTCATTCAAATCTAGTGTACAGCTACTTTGGCGGTGTGTTAGAATATGGCAAAAGAAAAAGGCAATTTTAGTTGGGTAACTATCTTCGTTATCGGTCTCGGCTTCTTCACAACAGGTATCTCTTGGTCTCTCTTCAACTCATATGTTCCAGTCTATCTTCAAGATTCTATTTCTATAGCGTTTCCTGGTTTCTTACTTGTTGTTGCTCTTGCTGGGTTTATAATGGGTCTCGATAATTTTATTGCAATTATTATGAATCCAATAATGGGTTCACGATCAGACAAAACAAGTTCACGGTTTGGGCGACGTATGCCGTATCTAATGGTTGGCATACCAATCGCTGTCTGCTTCTTCATCGGAATACCCATAGCTCGACTGGTTCCTGGATTTAATGGCCTCATTTCATTAGTAGTACTAATACTTGGTTTTGATATTGCTATGGCTATCTACAGGGCTCCTATTGTTGCTATGATGCCTGATTTTACTCCTCCTGCAAAACGAAGTCCTGCAAATGGTATCATCAACCTAATGGGTGGCTTTGGATCTATCTTCGCCTTTGTTGTTGGCTCAATGCTCTATGGGATTGAGCCTTTGCTAGCGTTCGGTGTTACAGCGGTAATTATGCTAATCTGCTTGGGCATTCTAGTTCTAATAATTCGAGAGCCAGCAGCTCCGGCAGAGGTCGAAAAAGTAGCTTTTCCACTGCGACAAGCAATAAGTGAAGCTTTTAGCGACCGTTCCACACTCTGCATTCTCCTTGCCATCTTTGCATGGTTTATGGCCTTTAATACTCTAGAGACTTGGTTCACATCCTATGGCGTTTTCACCTTGGGATGGCCAGTGAATGTTGCATCATTTACAATGACTTTCTTTGCTCTTGTCTTTGTCGTCTTCGCAATACCTGGAGGTCTCCTTGCACAGAAACTCGGTCGGAAACGCACTATAATGATTGGTCTTATTGGCATGATGGTATTACTCGGAATAGCGCCGTTCGTAACTGAGCAATTACCACTAATGGCGCTCCTCGGCTTTGCTGGCTTTTTCTGGGCATTTGTCAATGTCAACAGTATTGTCATGCTTTGGGAACTAAGTAGAAAGAAACAAGGCACCTACACTGGTATCTATTATGTTTCCAGCCAATCCGCAGCAGCCATAGGACCCATATTATTTGGTGTTCTTGTCGATGTGCTAGTGACATTCTTTGCTTTTTCAAACTCAACAAAGTGGATTCTTCTGTGGCCCTTCTCCATCGTTTTTCTTGCAGTCGCCTTCATAGCGATGTTCGGGGTTTCTCGTGGTGAAGCAGGAGAAGAAGAAGCACTTTCTAAATAGACCTGATAACGTTGGAGGTGAATTCATTTCACCTCCCCATCCTTATTTTTCTAAGAAAATGAGTCATGCAAGCAACCTGTTTTCTTGAACCGAAGCTTTTTTGGCACTCAAGTAACTTCGTGAATTATATAGTATGAGTAATTAAGAGATGAATCTAATGCCGCCGGTAATTGAAAAAATCAAACATTACTTGGATTCGATGCGTCTTACCTATGAAATTCAACCAGTTGAGGGGAAAATTACACGAATTGTTGTGCCCTATGAATTCTCTGAAGTTGATTTAGAGTACTATGTTGTAATCGATTCTTCAGAAAAATGGGTTAGATTTTGGACACTAATTTTATCGCA
>JABXGU010000012.1 GCA_016550415.1 archaeon
AGGTATGCGCTGGCTGCAATGTCGATCGGAAAAAAGTAGAAGTATGTGCCTATCAATGCAACACCAACAAGTAAGAGCTGTTTCTTTGTGGGCTGCTCATTAAGCATAAAGAAAGCAAGAAAGACAACGATGATTGTAGTAAAATTCAAGATGAAACTAACCATTATGGCGTCTAAAAATGCTAGACCAATGAATTGGGTGCCCATTGTCATCGTATAATAGACAAGACCATATAATGCGAGTCTAGCCCACCATTTCTTTGAAAGCGAAGATATGGTTCGACGCTGAGCTGGAATCATCATAACTGTTCCTAGAAGAATGAGAGAAGCCACCGTGTATCTTAGTCCAGCGAAAATAAGTGGTGGAATCTCCAGTAAACCAAATTTTATGATGACAAAGGATGATGACCAGAGAACTGTAACAAAGAATGCTTGAATCACTGCAAACCAGTGTTGCTTATCGTGTTTCCAACTACCGGGTTCAACGCTATCCTCTTGCAGTGATCCCGGTTTGGTCATTTTTTGTCCCTGAAACCCGTTTTAGACCATAGAATATTTTCCAGCATATTAGGTTTTTCTAACACCTTATCTATTATACCTAAACTTCTTTTGATTTATATCGAGCAGGTTCATCAAAAAAGTCGATTGCCCTAAAGAACTTGTGAAACTCAGCTTGATGGGTAACTCCCTTCGGAATATAATACGTGTCTCCTTTTCTGCACCGTTTTGCCTTTCCATTAATTGTCAGAGTCATCTCACCTTCAACCACAATGCCAAATTGGGCTTCATGATTATGAGGTGGTATTTTTTTCCCTGCTTCAATTTCGAAGAAGACAATCTGGAATTTTTTTCCCTATACAATCCAAGCCTGCACACCATCAATGGAAATGTCTGCACTAGGTAGTTTCTTAATGATATCTGGAAAAGACTCATGCAACATAGAATTCACACTTCATATATTCCATCATCATATCAAGAAATAACTTATGTGCTAGATGATTTTCGTTAATGATTTCGCTAACTGGATTTGATTCTCTATTGTTTAATCCATTAGGCTCAACAAATCGTTTCGGGTTGCACCTGCCATTCGTGTACTCCCAACGGCAGATACATTTAGAGCTTCTGCTGCATTTCCCCATTTTGCTGCAACATGAGCATCACCATCTTTGAGATAACTAGCCAAGAAAGCACCAGCAAAGCTGTCACCCGCACCTATCTGATCAACTTCATTGGCAGAGAAACCTGGGACATTGCTTACTTTACCCTCCTCATTAATGAGGCAGCCCTTGGACCCTTGAGTTACTATGACCATTGGGATTGTGTTTCCCAATAACTCAATTGCTTGGATAACTTCAGTTTCTTTGCTTAGAATTTTTGCTTCTTCCTCATTTAGGAAGAGGATATCAAGAAAAGGTAGTTGTGGTAAGATGCGGTCACGGTGCTGTCTTGCTTGATGGAATATTGTAGTCATGCTAACCAACTTGTCTCCATGGCTTACATGTTCGAGCAATTTGCGCTGAAGGCGGGGCGGAAGGATTCCGAGATGAACCGCTTCTGCCTTCTCTGCCAATCTCCTATAATGTTTAAACGAGAGTCTGTTACCCACTCCGAATCGAAGCCCATAAGTTGTCATTGAGCCATCAGGAGCAAAATCTGCTCTAAAGTGAGATGATGGTCCTGCCCGTTTGATTACTCCTGAAAGATCAATACCCTTTGATTGAAGTATGCTAAGAAAGCTAGAAGGAAAGTCGTCACCGATTGCTGCTACAATGGCAACTCGGCAACCAACCGTGGCTGCAGCGAGAGAAACATGTGCGGCTGAACCTCCAAGTACAGACGGAAAGTGCTTACCTGATATAGTTAAATTGTCTATTGCTAGTTTGCCGACGACAACAAGATCTTCTGTCACAAGCCTAGCGAAGAGCTAGATAGATAAAATAACTTTCGCTATTAGTTTCCAAATCTTAATTGCTGTAAAATTTCTGGCTGTGAAATTACAGGAATCTTGCCAGCACCCTGCACCGGATGATTTGCTTCAGCTAATCTGGCTAGGGTTCCCTCTGGGACTTTGAAGAAACGAGTAGCACTCAAAACATCTGCTTCTCGTTCTGATTGAAAACCGAAATTCAATTGACAAAGAGCCTCATCAAAACTGGTCTCAAAATCGGTTAGACTCTTTGGTTCTCGAAGAAATTCAACATAAATATCGTAGCCAGTACGTTTGGCTGAGACGTTGGGTACAACCGTGAAAGCAGCAATTGACGCTGAAACAGCATCACAACTTCTTTTAAGCGCATCAACTACTTGTTGCTCCAGTAAGCGCTCTCCTGCAATACTAGCAACTGTTCCTGCACGCCCAACAATTTCGATAGTCGGTGGGTCCAAATTAGTGAATTGGATAAGGTCACCTATATCGTAACGGTAGAAGCCTCCCACAGTAGTAATAAGAATATGATAAGTTGTTTTGCGTTTCACATCACTCAGCATGAGTGGCTTAACATCGGAAAGCTGACCTTCTGGAAGAAATTCAAAGAAAACGGTATCAAGAGCCAGATTAATGCCTTCATCAAATACTTGTAAGCCAAGAGCTCCCTCTGTTGCCCAGTAGATTGCAATGGTAGCGAGACTTTCAAAGTGGCTCTTAAGAAATGGTAAGTAGGGTTCAACATGTACACCACCGTAGATTAGGGTCCGCATTTCTGGCCAGAGTTTATTCAGTTGGAGTTCACCACCCACCATTGATCTTCGAAGATGATTCTTTATGAATGTCGATGTTTTATCATCAGAAAGAAGGCTGGGTGCTAAATCTTGGACGAGAGCACGTAAGAAAGCAACAATGTTGCTGGGCATTCCGAACATTACACGTATATCTTGTCCAATAGTCTCCAAGGCAGTTTGATACAACTTGGTCTTCCAATCTGTCATATTAAGAACAGGTCTTGTCGGATGAATTCTATTAAAGAACTTATAGAGCGTGGGAACTTGGGTTGAAATAACACCTGTGATGTATCCCACAGGGTACTTTCCCTTCCGCTGGGGAAGAATCTCTGGTGCAGAGAACGTGAGTAAATGCGCAGAAAAGGCATCTGACCTAAGTGCTTTCTGAAGCAAATTTCCAAAGACAATGAAGTCTTGTCTATGAAAATCAGCGAGTCCTGCATTTGAGAGTGGAAGCAATTTTGGCTGACCAGATGTGCCCGAAGTAAGGAGGAAACATATGACTGGATCAGGAAACAATACGTTCGGCGTACCATTACCTATAGACTCAAAGTACGGTTGCATATCATTATATGTCGAAATAGGAACTTGTTGCTGATACTCCTCAGGTGATCGAATATCTCCAAATCCATAATGTTTTCCATAAACCGTATTCATGTTTCTTTTGATAATATTGCGAAGACACGATTCTTGGCTTTCCCAAGGTCGTTCCAGTGCCTTTTGAAAAGGTCTAATCCAAGGACGGAATCCTAGCCTTCCAAGCAATCGGATGAGTCTTGGCATATTCTTTCCCGATTTTCATCAATAGCTGGGTTCAATCTGTAGCATAGTATGAAACCAAATGGTACACTCACTAGAATTGAATACACCTCTTTATGCCTTGCTCAACCGTGGGAATAAATGAAAAAGAAGTATGGAGGCGAGCCTACTTCGAGCCCGCCCATTTTTTATGCTATACGGTGGCGAAGTCAACGCGCCACTCATCAGCTGAATCTGGGTCACGAACCAAAACAATGGGAAGTGGATAACCAGTCTTCTCACCAGTTCGTGTATAACGTTGGAAGAATATTTTCTCTTGATGCTTGGATTGTGGTCGGCGTGGATCATGACCTCTTGACATTTCCTCAGCAGCCTTCGCCATAAGCTTTGCTTTCTCAAAGATACTC
>JABXGU010000137.1 GCA_016550415.1 archaeon
CAGGTTGTAGATTCCACCCTCGCTGTCCGATAGCCACTGAGATTTGTACCACCAAAGAACCTGAATTTCGGGAACTCAAAGAGAAACACTTTGTCGCATGTCACCATGCTGAAAGTCTCTGGGGTAAAAATGTGTGGAAGTGATTAAACATGGCAACAAAAGGAGAACCATTGATAAAAGTTAGCAACTTGAAGAAATATTTCCCTGTCCGCCGAGGACTAATCGCAGCCATCTTTACTCGGGAACAGACCTGGGTCAAAGCTGTAGACGATATCTCCTTTGACATATTCAAAAATGAAGTCTTTGTTCTCGCTGGAGAATCTGGCTGCGGCAAAACTACAACTGGCCGCGTACTCCTTAACCTTGACAAAGCCACAGATGGCAGTGTAACTTACACTGGACTCGACCTTGCACAAATCACCAAACAAGAAATGAAAGCACTCAGACCGAAACTACAAATCATATTCCAAGACCCCTATGAAGCATTAAACCCCCGACTCTCCGTATACGACAGCATAGCAGAATGCCTACAAGTAAACAAACTTGCATCAAACCGTGAAGAACTGACTGAGCGAGTCAAAATGGCAATGGAGGATGTCCGCCTACTCCCACCAGAAGACTTCATGTTTCGATACCCCCACATGCTCAGTGGAGGACAACGCCAACGCGTAGTAGTCGCCCGCGCCCTTGTCTCCCAACCAGAATTCATCGTAGCAGACGAACCAGTCTCAATGCTCGACGCATCAATCCGAGCAGAAGTCCTACAACTCCTAAAAGACCTAATCAAAAAATACGACCTCACATACCTGTACATAACCCATGACCTAGCCTCTGCTCGTTTTGTTGGTGATCGGATAGCTATCATGTATCTTGGCAAGATTGTGGAGTATGGTCCAATTGGCCGTGTGATTGACAATCCCAAACATCAGTACACTGCAATACTGATTTCTGCCGTTCCAATTCCGGATCCCACTTTGGTGCATACACGTCGTGCACCAGTAGGCGAAGTCCCCAGCCCCATCAATCCTCCCTCAGGTTGCAGGTTCCATACACGATGTGACCAAGCCACAGAGAAATGCCGGCTAGAAGAACCCCCATTTAAAGAGGTTGAAAAGAACCACTATGCCGCATGTTGGCACTGGTTTGACCCTGCCCAATGGGAGTCAAAAGAGTAATTATTGCACTACCTTTTTGGTAGTGGTTTCCTTTTTTTGGTATTCTTAGTGGATTGTGTGTTTTCTAGTTATTTGTAGAGTTGTTGGATTATTAGTGGGTCTTGTGGGGTTGCTCGTTTTAAGTATCGAGATTTTGTGAACATACTGAAGAATCTGATGGCTTCCTGCAGTTTGCCTTCAATGTCGAGTATAGTATTCTTTTCGATATCTTCTTGGTGGATGATTATTGGGATGTTGTGCAGGGTTATATCGTGTAATTCAGCGGCGGCATCTGGATTGGAAGGCGGTCGCTTGGCTTTGATGCTTGTAAATATTTCCACTAGTTCACCATAGATCTTTGCAATTGATGTCTTTGAGCCATCAAAGTTTTTTCCGAGAAGTAAATGATAGTTGATTAGTTGTCGGAAATCCTCTAAGACTCTTTGGTTCTCTGGTTCGATTTCTACGGTGATTTCAATTGGTGGGTGAAGTAAATCGATGAGGCGCCCGACGAACATTTTTGCCTCTGTTTCTGATACTCCTTCCCTTATGAGTGCATCACGCATTTCTACTCGTGCATATTTCCATACACAATTGGATTCAATGTTTGGGTGTTGAGGGATGGCGATGAAATGAAGTCCGATGCCTAGACCATACTGGCTTTTAGGTCCACTTAGGAGAATGGGGCTTCCACTATCCTCAACTGGAGTAGGATGACGAGATCTTGACCCCGTTGTTGAATATTCAGTTTGAAAGAGTTTCAACAGCGGTGTGAAGAATGTGGAAGAGGGCGGCTTGGGTTTCCGGCGGTAGAAGAATATCATATTCACTCCTCACTGATGACTCAAATGGGATTGAAGGTTCGGGGATAATAAGCTAGCGGTTCATGCGGCGTTCAATATGAAGCATGAATAGTGTCTGCCGTAGGTCGTTCAAATTGGGGACTCGCGCGACAACGCCTTCTGACACTAACCGTTTTAGTGCATAACGTACCGTCCGTGGAGCCAGCTTCGTGGTATTCACGATTTCCTTACTGGTCATCGGACCCTTATCTTCGATGGTACGGACGATCTTTGATGCACTGGGCGGTTCCCTGTGACTGCTAAACGTATTCACAAATACCACCCGAAGAGAAAAGGGGTGATTTTAAATTAAAAACGTTTCGAATCTGGCAATCGTCAAATAGCGATGAAATTATCATTTTTTCAGTTTTTCCTTATAAATGAAGCCTTTTTTGGCATCAAAAAGACACATTAAACTATAAAAAGACCCTTGCAGAACTATTCCGCTACCCTACTGTAAAGTAGGACAACGGAAGGAAAATAAAAAATGAAAGTAAATATGCTTCTTAGGAAGCGACCTCTAGCATCACTAACGCTTTCAGTGATTCTCTGTTTTTCAATGTTTGCTGGCATCTCTGCAATTCCTTTGGCAAATCTAGCAAATAGCATTTTACCATCGATTTTTCCAGGGACAGATGCAAATACATTCTTCTCGGGTAAGCCCGATACAGGTGCATCAACCATTGATCCTCTAGCCAATATCCACACCAACCTACACAATTGGGTAAAGACAGGTGTGGCTCCAGACAACATTCGATCTGTTGATGGCTCAGTTGGTATCCTTCTCGGAGCTCTACGAGATGTGGACCTGCTTGAGCTCAATGAGCACATAAACATAAGGAACGTATTCACATTTCCTGGTGGATATCTTGTACAAGGATTCGTCTCCACACCCAAAGAATTGTTCTTCATTGACCAAATGGAGTACACAGGTGTCATTGTAGGTGACCAAACGATTGAAGCCTACGAAGAAGGAGGCGGAGATCTTGTTACCGACCAGTATATAGTTCAGCGTATAATCGAAAATGACCTTGTTCAGGCTAATTACCCAGACTACAACGGTACCGGAATTACAATCGGTATCGTGGACACAGGCACTGACTTTGGTGTCACCGATCTTGCTACAGCATACGCTACAAACAGCTCTGATATTCCAACAAGCTTCGATCCTGGTGGAACCGGTATTGCCATTACTGCCTTCGCCTTACCCGCAGTTGGCGGCTACTTACTCACAGCCGGACTAGACTTCCCAATGTGGTTCGGTGATGGTATGACTATCGATTACTCCAACTCTACCTACGGCATAGTAACACAAGACTGGTATGTCGGTGGCTATGGTGGTATCGTCAGCCAATCCGGCTTCTACAAAATCGGTATAGCCACCTATTACCCAGGACAAGCAGCCGCCTTTATACTCGTGGACGAGAACACCCCGTTTGTCTATGACACCCTGTACATCGACTGGGAAACCAGCTTCGCCCTAGTGTGTGATCTTCATGGGTTCACCAACCCTGGTGTATCAGCGGATTGGGACTTCACAAATAATGAGCCACACCGTTGGGGTGATGGTACAGAAGTTCTAGCTGTTGATTTTGATAGTGACGGCATAAATGACTACAGCATGGGTTGCTTAGCAAACACCTTCGACCTCTTCGGCTTAATCGACGGTGACATTGTCTCCGGTATCGATAAAATGGGTCGTGGTTATGCTTTCATGTATGACTATGACGGTCATGGTACTAGCACAGCAGGCTCTGCTGCAGGTAGAGGTATTGCTGAATTCGATGTCTACGGTAATGGTACCCTCGTAAGCACTCCCGGTGTTGCTCCTGGTGCCGAAGTGATGGCACTAAAGCTCTTCACTTTTGGTGACTACATCAACTGCTGGTTCTGGGGTGCAGGCTACAGACCTGTATCCTATGACTATGGCATGTGGGCCGAATGGGAACACATGGCCTACTATGGCTGGGATTACTCCAATCAAGCTCATATTCTGAGCAACTCTTGGGGCTTTATCGGTTACTTCTTCACAGCTCCATACAACTTCCAATGGGGCAATGACTGGTACAGCCTAACCATGGACTTCCTTAGCACAGGTGGTATTGTGGAAACTCCCTATGGTGGCGATCCCACCAATTCATCCACATGGAACTATTGCATGAATGGTACTGGCTATAGCTGGGTTGACTATCCATATGGTCCAGATGTTGGACACACAATCCCTGGTACAATTCAACCAGCACCACAATTTGTCGTGTCAAGCGGTAATGCAGGTCCTGGTTATGGAACTAGCGGCTCGCCCAGCTCAGAGACAGCTCTGTTGGTTGGTGCAAGCACAGCTGCTCACTATGCTCAACCCACATACAACAACGATAGCTCACTTGGTGCACAGCCATATGATCAGATTGCAGACTTCTCCAGCAACGGTCCTACACCACAGGCATTACCCAAGCCTGATCTTGTAGCTCCTGGCGCCTATGCCTTCGACATTGGACCCCTACACTCCGTTTGGACTGGCGGCGGCGACAGCGGCACCGACGCCTGGACCACCTTCGGTGGAACCAGTCAAGCCGCACCTATTGCAGCAGGTGTATTGGCCCTTGCATACCAAGCAGCAAGTGCATTTGCACCTTCTAATTATGGAGGTGCAATGAAGTCGCTGCTAATGGCTGCTACAGATGATCTGAATCAGCCTGCTCTCAGACAGGGTGCAGGTCGAGTGAATGCTTGGAAGGCAGTGAACCTTGGCTTTGGCAATGACACAACTGATGGTGCAACAGACTACCTACCCGTACTCATGAGTAACTACACATTTGCCAACTGGGGCTGGCCACATGATCCCTCAACATGGTCCCGCTCATGGTACATGAACATGTACTATGGCGCGCTCATTGGAAGTATTCCATACTATGGTGAGTCCTATTATCATCCTGGAGCCTCTGGTTATAGTGGAATGGCTAATGCTACTTGGTCTAGTGGTAGCTTCACCACCCACAGTATCATGGCAGGTACAAGCATGGATATCCAAGCTTATGCTGGGACATCTACTCTGTCTCTCACTGCTATGGATGCTGAGTGGTACACGTTACTAAATGAGAGTAGCAAGGTCTTCACATCTACCAGTGTGTATACGACCTATCCGCTCTTCGCGGACGGTCACTTCGATAAGGTCTTCCAAAACCAATTCATGAACGATGCAGACTACGCTGTTATCCACCTATCATATGGTGCTGATGATTTCGAAGATGTCTTTGCACTGACTGGTAGCGCAAACTATGTCTTCCTCCATGACTGGAATGACACCAATGAAAACGGTGTTATTGACCTTCAGGGTGCTACTAGTGTTGGTGAAGTTCGCAGAGTGATGTACGATTACTCAGCGAGCAATGTTCACCAAATCCATGTGGGTAACCCTGGTGACCATTGGAATGGAAACATGAATGCCACCATCTACTACCACGATTTGGGCAACGAAGTCTTCCTTTGGCGAAACCTAGATGTCACAATCACAATCCGCCTCTACAAGCGGGTTGATTGGACATGGTTCAGCTTCACTCAGCACTCAGCTACTGTGTGGAATATCACCTGTACTGTTCCTGGTGGTACTTCACCTGGTGTCTACGAAGGTTTCATCAAGACCACTGTAGTTGGTGTTGACAAGTTCTTCCCAATCACAGTACGAGTCGATGGCGCAGTCGGTCCTGGCAGCTCCCTTAGTTGGGGTGGCACGGACGGGCTTCCATACGACCAAGGTGCAATCACAGGTGGACTTGACTACAATGGAAGAGCGGCTTCTGGTGAATGGCGATGGTACATGGTCGACATTAGCGACATCGACGTGGGCGACAACTGGACCTCATGGGTGATGACTAATGTCACATGGACTGATCCTGACACCTGCATCGATGTCTACATCTTGATGGCAGGCTACGGTGTAAACGGATACCTAGGCGGTACTGTTTCATCAAGTACCACCAATGTCGCAGATGGACACTGGGATGGCACACCCACTTGGGAGTGTCAGAACGTACTCCTAACCGACTACACCTGGGATCCTGGATCCGCAACTGGACGAGGTTACCTGATAATCGCCCTCCATGTCTCTAGCATAGGTGGAAATTATGTACCGGAGAACTTTACAGTCACTGTGACTCCTGTGAACAATGCCACTCAATTGGGCTTCCATGATATTCCTGGTCCATCAGGAATGGTCAACTGTACCAGTATAGATGGTGTTGCACAGAATACACAGGTGCTTTCAGACAGCGTTTGGAATGGTCCTCACGTGGTCTTCAACGGTACATTTAGTGCATGGACTGTGGACGGCTTCCCGACTCTTGAGATTCGGGATACAGACTTACAGGTCCTAATCTCGCAACAGCTTGAACTCCATGGATTGTTCACTGCAGCCAACGCTTCACCTGACTCAGCAGCTGGTGGTCCATATGACTACTCATACAGCTGGACAGGAATTGCCGCAGGAATGCTTCTCGACCTTAGCCTTGAAGTGCTAGGAGGAGATCCTGGTCCTCCAAGTGCTCCGCATGACTGTGAACTCTTCCTCCTGAGTCCAAGTGGTGTTCTAATAGGTTCAAGCACCAATGCCGGTAGTATAGAATCAATTACTGTCACGGCACCAGAGTCTGGTACCTATACGATTGGTGTTGACTACTGGGGTATCGACGCCGGAGCTAACTATGTCTGGTGTGGATATGACCTGCCATTCGTTGTGTATGCTTCAGCTGCTGCTATCATACCACATCGTGAGACTGGTCTTACCGCAGGCTTTGACACCCACGACCTTGGTCTAAACACAGTGATTGACTTGAAACTGAAGGCTTGGACTGGAACCTCGTTAGACTTCGGTACCGGTATGGATATCGATCTCACTAACGTGAGCCTCACCAACTTCTTTGCTCCAACAGTAGCAGTGACCGCACCAAATGGCGGTGAAACCTTCGAAGAAGGTGTTATCACCATCACTTGGACAGGTTCTGACGCAAACGACGATGAAACACTGCAATATACTGTGGAGGTCAGCAATGACACTGGAGCAACCTGGAAGCTTGTTGTGTTCGGCACAACAGGTACAAGTGCTACTTGGGATTCAACGAGTTCGTTCTACGGTTTACCAGCAGGTAACCAGTTCATGGTTCGAGTAAACTGTACAGACGGCATGTACACAGTGAGTGACACCTCTAACGCAGTATTCACCATCAGTGCTATACCACCGACAGTTACTCCGCCTTGGGAGCTAATTATAGTCGCAGCAGTTGCTGTGATTGTAATACTGATCCTTGTGGTCACTTGCTTGCTCAAGCGGCGTCAGATGGCTGCTAAGTAAACATAATTAGGGGGTTTTTCACCCCCTTTCCCTTCTTTTTTTTCAAGTAATTCTCTCTAGGAGTTAAGACTCCAAACCATCTTCATCAATCCAAAGTTATTGGGTGCTGAATGTCAGAAAGAATAAAAGTTCGACTTCTGTTATTCTTTAAATGGAAGGTGACAATATGCAATCTACTCTACGACGCTTCGGAGTATTTCTGGGCTCACACATTCTGAGTGGAGTATTGACTGTTCTTGCCATGTATGGAGTTGCCAATGTTGGACTTGTGTTTCCTGTCAGCCTTCTAGATATTATGATGCTCTATTCATGGATACTCACTCTACTGATCTTGCCAATCCAAGCTGGTGTCCAAGTATGGAGTGCATTACGCTTAGCTCCCACACCTGTTCTATTACTCTATTATTTCCAATATGATGCGACAAGTACTCTTCCTCATCATTTCCTGGATCCTGTACGTAGCCGCACTGGCATATTCACCGTATTCATCCTTCTGCTAGGTGGTCTCGTGGCATGGCCAGTTTATACTATTTATGGAGCCTTACTTTTAATAGCCCGTTTTGGATTACGGATTTTTGCCATAGATTTTCTTGTTCAGTTAGTTCAAGCCATGGCAATTGGGGTTTCAGGCATTTTTGTAGCCTACTTCATAGTTGCATCGCTTGCCATCATTTTTGTTCAATGGCGTCGATCTTTCAGGTAAAACCTACTAAGAAATCCAGAATCAATAAATTCACAAATAGATACAAATGAAGTGTTGAAGCTATAGAATCCATTCCTTGTCTAGGATTAATTCAACGCTTTGTTTAATAGTTGTCCTAATTTTCTGATACCTTCATCGATGGTCTTTTCAGAATTGTAGGAGTAGCTGATACGCATAGTATTCGTTGGACGTTCCACAGGAACCATCTTGTTATTTTCTGGACGAAATGTGGACCCTTTTAATGGATAGAATGCCAATCCTGGCACATAGATAATATCGTTTGGCAGTGCAATTTTTTCAAGGAACTGCCTTGCATCAAAGCTAGAATCTTCACTTTCCCACCAGATGAAGAATCCGCCAGTGGGGTCTGTTCGTTGACCTGATGGAAAGGTATCATCAATTGCCTTGCACATAATGTCGCAGCGTTTTCTATAAATCTGCACGCTCTTGGGGAGAACCTCATCAATGTATTTTCGATAATAGATATCAAGCATGCGCTGAACAAGTGTGGGGCTGCATAGGTCAAGGTAGCCCTTGTCTTTGTCAATGTGTTCCCTGACTTTTGGTGGGAATACATTGTATCCAATTCGAAGCACAGCAGCTTCTTTACTGGTAGTTCGTAGATATGCTACGTATTTGTTCTGCGTGTCTAACGCTTTAATGGGCTTCTCACGCGGTTCCTTGAATTGAATTTCCCTGTAAGCTCCATCCTCTACTAAAAGGATGTTATATTTGACTGCCAACTCAAAGAATGCTTCTCGTCGATCCTTGGGTAATGTAGTTCCCTTTGGGTTATCGGAGTCTGGTACCAAGTAAATCATTTCGGGGTGTTTTCCGAATTTCTTTTTGCATAACTTGATAGCAGCTTCGAAGTGTTCGGGGATTGCGCCCTGTAAATCTGTTGGTACTGTAATGAGGTGTGCCCCAAGTTTTACTGCTGGCATTAAAAATCCCAAATAAGCTGGACTTGTTGTGAGAATCAGATCTCCTTCGTCAATGCAAGTATCAAGAATTGCATAGAGTGCCTGCTGGGACCCTGTTGTGATGGAGACATCATCTTCTGGGTGTTCTTTGTCAAGAGTTATGCCATCATATTTTACCAAACGGTGAGCTAGGGTCTTACGGAGAAATAGTTTTCCTCCCGTTGCTCCATAATTGAAGTCGTCAATAACTCGCTCCTCTTGACCTTGCTTGATATCTTGTATTTGTTCCTGACCAAGTTCAATTAGTATTTTAGAAAGGGTTTCAACTGGTAAAGCGCCGGGTTTGCCTCCACCAAAATAATAGGGAACATTGTATTTTAGGAGTCTACGAATTTCTGATTCTGGGATGAATGATGTCCAAGCGGCAAAATCATAAGGCTCAGATTTCATAAGACCTCACATCTATCCGAATCATCCATTGTCTTGTTATTATTAATTCTTTCACTCATTCGTTTTTTGGGTGAGATGCATCATTATTCCTTATACTACCATATCAAATTTAGTGAAATGGAAAATTTATTTGGATAATGAGGAAAATTTAGAATATTCATTGCTTAATTTTTGAGATAATCGTCGTGCTAATGGTTCTGAATGCTTCCTCCACTCTATCACCATTTTTTGCACTGGTTTCTACATAGGTGCAACCATATCGGTCAATCCAAGGTTGAATATCACTCTTTCTTACTGCACGTTTATTCTTGAGATCTGATTTATTTCCAATGAGGACTAATTCGATTTCACCAATATACTGGTTGACTTCACGCTTCCAGTTCTCAATTGCTTGAAGAGTATCTGAGCGGGTAAGATCAAAGACCATCAGTGCTCCATTTGCCTGTTGATAAAAACTAGAACGGTAGGGAGCAAATTGCTCCTGACTAGCAATGTCCCAGATTACAAGCCGTGCCACCTTTTCATCGACATCCAATGTCTTTGATGCGAGATCAACGCCGATGGATGGCTTATACTCTCTTTCAAATTTGTCTTCAACAAAGCGGAAAATCAAGCTTGTTTTACCCACTGCCGGTTCTCCAACGAGTAGTATTTTGAATTCATAGAATGGCTGTTTTGACAAGGTTGCACACCTAGTAGATAGTAGTAGATAGGGTGTACTTCTTCTTATTAAAATAATGAGTCAGGTGTCAGAAACTGAAAAAACCTTGTATAAAGGTTGATTTATTGAACACTAGCTTGTTCCCCATCTAGCGATTGGTTTTTCCAGCTTTTTGTACGGAAGAAATCATAAAAGCTGTCATCAACAATACTCATTTCGAGTGGTTCAAGTTCCTGTTCACGAAGCGTTTTAAGTAAATCAGGGATTTTGTCTCGAGGATCATCAACGAAGACTTTCAAACTCCCACGGCCAGAACGAATTGTTGTTCGAACATATTCGATGTCCTGCAACCGTCTAACAGTTTCATGGGAAAGCCGTTTGAATGTTACTTTGATGGCTTCTCCACCACCTGCCAGTGAACGTATTAGGTCATCTGGATGTCCCTGCAATGAAATTCGTCCTTTTTCAAGTAGAATTACTCTGCTACAATACTCTACAACTTCCAAATCATGTGAAATGAGAACCATCGAGGTCCCGTAACGGTAATTTAGTTGCTTCAGATAGTTAAGCAGTTCATGTCGCAAGTGAGCGTCGAGACCAGTTGTCGGTTCATCCAACAGAAGGATAGGTGGTTGGTGAATAAGTCCAACACAGATGGAAACTCTCTTCTTTTCACCACCACTTAGGAAACGAACAGGCTTGTGCATAAGTTCCTCATCAAAATCAAGTATAGTCATTAGCTCAATGGCTCGTTTTCTTATTTCTGCTCCTGAAATTCCATACATTCGACCAAAGAAATGTGAGTTTTCAAGGGCAGAGAATGGAAAATAAAGACTCTCATTTTCATGCTGCGGAACATATCCTGTGGCATAATGGATTTCAGCGGCTTCGCGAGTAAAATCATATCCTGCGATTTGTCCCGAACCCTCGTATGGTTTTAACTGTCCTGTCATAACTCTAAGCATTGTTGTCTTTCCTGAGCCAGAAGCACCAATGACGCCAAGGATTTCCCGTTCGCGTGAATAGCAAGTAATCTCTTTCAAAATGATGTGTTTGCCAATTTTTACCCAGGCATTGTTGAATTCAATAACTTTGGATTCCTTGCTCTGTGACATGGATTTTATACACCTGTTTCTGTTGCTATTTCTCGTAATTTTTCTAACATCTTATCTAGCCTGTCTGCAGTTTCACCTACAGCGAAGCGGAGCTTATCCAATCGATCCAACCGACGGTCTGTTAATGTCCATTCCATTTCACGGAGTAAGGCGTGCAAAGTGTTCAATGCATTATCGATGCGTTGGATAAGCTGTTCATCTATGATGGGTGTGCGCATTCGACGTCGTCGCCGGTATTGCCCAAAAAAGTATACTCCAATAACAAAGAGCATGAAAATAGTAGCTCCAGTTATCTCTAATATCATCAATTGGAAATAATCTGGTTCTGGTTGGGGTTCCGGTTGTTCAGGTGCTGCTACATAGTAAAAGTGCATAAATGCCATAGTGCTACTGTAATTACTTGGCAGTGTGAAAACGAAGATAGTGTAATTGCCAACTATGTTCCCTGTCCAATTGGCGAAGATAAATGTTCCATAGCGTCCCTCCTTCACCTCAAATGCCATGAAATAGAAGTCAGAGCCATTGGCTAATTTGTATAATACAAATATCTCAAGATCCTCAACACCATCTCCTGTTTGATTAACGACATCAATTATGAAGCCTGCATCTTTACCAATTGTGAATAAAGTACCGTTGCCTCCTGTGGGACTAATAGTGATGTTTAAAGTCCTACGGAAAAGATGATGAATTGTATTGTTGGCAAAACGAAGATTATCTAGATGTTGAATGTGAGTGTTTGCAAAGACGGCTGAGCATCCAAAGACAAAAAGTTCTCGGTAAAAAGAGCTTTGGTAGCCGCCTATCGCTGAAGCATTTGACCTGGCAAAGATATCTGTAGAACTAGTGGCTTGAAGATATGTTCCTCCTTCTGTTGTTATTGCGGAAACTCCATTTGTGAATGGTGAAGTGACGGAAAGATCAGTAGTGTTGATTGTGGCAATTGAACCTGAAAGTTGTAGGTCAAAATTGGTAAGGAGTTGGTTGATTGCTGTGTGATTTGTAGCATCAGCATTGTCAGCTAGGATAATGACTTTGAAACCATCAGTAATGTATTGGGTTAAATTCGCTAGTTCAGTTGATTTGAACCCCTTTTCAGGATCACAGATAATGATACCATCAAAAATTGAAAGTATCGTACTGTTGATTTCACCAATTGTGGGAAATTCAGCCAAGTTAAGTTGTGCCTCTGCGAACAGTTCACGTAACATTGAGTAACCTGTTAGAACACTGTCTGCCATCTCTTCATATGCTGCCATTAGCGCCTCTAAGTCAAGATTAGACAGATCACTGAGTGCTGTGAAGTCTAATCCAAGGTTATGAATGCTGTCAAAAAGAATAGTCGCCTTTGGATATACTACATCAACCAACATCGGTATTGTCATTTCCCAACCATCAGATGCTATGGCATGTATTTCCGCAGAATAAAGTCCTGCTTCAAGAAAAGAAGGTATAAAAATCGTTAATTGGAATCGTGTCCCTATCTTGATATTATCGATTTCACTTGGTGTGACATTCACCCAATCTGCTGCAACACCCTCTACAAAGATTTCTAGATGTTCAATAGGTGTTGAAGTAAGTAATGATAGGTTGTAGATGGCATAGTCATTGGGGAAATTGAGTATCATGGGCCCATAAGGCAATGTTCCTGGCGCAATTATGCGCATCCTCGGTGGTGTACTAATGAATACATCTCTGAATATGATATTGTCCAAGGGGTAATGATCCTGTGGCATTGTCAAGTTGAACCAATCAAGTGTAATCTCCGGTGTAACAATCCATGCAGCTAAGTAAACGTCCTCTGTCTCTGGATTCCAATTAACAGTAAGTGGGAAAAATTCAAAGGGTTCAAGGGAACCCAACTGGAAGTAACGAGAAAAAATTGCACCTCCCATCGGTTGGGATTGGTTTGTTAGAAATGCTGCTAGGGCATCTGCAGCTTTATCCCCGATATTCAGGATTAAGGCACTTGTGGAATAGGTTCCAGTGGGTAATCCTGTACGAGGAAGTTCAACTCGTATTAAACAGAAATCAGCAAGGGGTAATGGCTGAGTTGCGTTAGCAGTTTCATTCAATCCATGAGTAATTGCTGCAAACGAACTTCCGAAGCCAAGAGTCATTGTCACATTGACGACGCTTGCTCCTGTGGAGAGATTACCGAGATTCCATTGTGTTCCAACTGCAATCTCATCATGGCTATTGTAAGTAGCGCTGCCATTAAGTGCATCATTATTCAAATGATCATTAACCTGATCATACACGCCAACCTCGAATCCAGCAAGCGGAGTGGAGGTGTTAAATCCAATATATTGGTCGACAAGGATTGACTCGTTTGGTGGTAGACAATTTCTCGAGACATGAAACGTTTGTGTGGAACCATTGAAGCTACCTGCCTGTATGGAGGTGTTGTTTGCCCCTGTGAAAAGATCAAAGTTCCACAAGCTGTATAGGCGAACATCTTCCAATTCCTCATCGCCTATGTTTAGTAGAAACTGGGTTATACGAAACGCGTTTGTAGGAGGGTCTGTGGTGATTCGCCAAGATTCAACACGAGAAATGATTAGAAGGTCTTCATATGAGAGAATCCCCGTCGCTCTTGTATAATCTCCTGTGGGTAATGTGGTCCAATGGAACTCCTGCTCCATATCTAGAAAATAAAATGGGATTAAGCTGCTATTTCCAATAGCTAAGTAAAACATCCCCATCAGCATATGCATCATAGTCATATTCGTGGTATTGCTTTGGACCATTGCTGCCATTGCCGTTGAATAGGTGCTCATCAATAGCGTAACATTTTCCTCTTCTGCTTGACCCATCAGCACTCCGTAATATGGCAACCCTGTTGTTACGGTTCTACTCCGGAAATCTTGGGAAAACGGATTGTGAAGCTCCTCTAGCATATCAAAGGCTGCAGACGCATTTAACAGACCATGTCCTTCAACTTTGGGTTCTCCTTGTAGAGAAACAGCTCCCTGCCTCATCCCAATAGATAAGCAATTTGGAGTCGCATATCTGCATCCTTCCAATAATAAACAAGCTACTCCACTGGAAATAGCAGCTGAAGCTGCTGTTGTACTAGCCATCGTATAATTACCATTCACTGGATTACCAAATGTGCTGACCCCAAACATATCCAAGTCATCAGCAGATACTGATATCGAAATGTTACCATACACGGTTGGAATGATGTCTGCCAATGCACAAGAGATAATATCAACACCGGGTGCAACCAAATCTGGTTTACTTCGCAAATCAAAGGTTGGGCCTCGGCTGCTAAACTCAGCTACCAGCCCAGTTAAGGAGTCATAGGCACCCACTGTCAAAGCTGCTAGAGATTCTCCTGGTGACATTATGGTCATATGATTTGGACCACTATCACCAGCTGCAGCTACAACTAGTACACCCTTTTCTGTAGCTAAACGCACTGCTTCTGATAGTGGGTCACCTGGCAAACCAAACGTTGAGAAAGGTAGCAGAATAATATCTGCACCATGTGTCACACTCCATTCGATTCCACGAATAACCCAAGAAGAATAGCCGGTACCATCAGCTAGCAGAACCTTGGCGCTAAGTAATTGGGCTCCAGGTGCAATTCCAGTATATGAGCCATTAGAAGCTGTTCCAGTTCCCGCAATCAGACCTGCACAATACGTGCCATGTCCATTAAGATCGAAAGGAAAGGGATCACCTTCTACAAAAGAAACTTGGGCTAATACTTTCGGATCGATGGTTGATTCATTATCATCAAAATCATCTAAATCAGGATGGGTTATGTCAATACCTGTATCCAGGATAGCAACAACTGTATGAGAACCATTAAGTCCTTGTGCCAACAAAGGATCTGTCATCACCACTTCTTGAGGTGTAAGATATGATCCAGCAGCTACTGGGTTTGAACTAGTCGTTGGATTGCTATCTTTATAGTCCAACTGGACAGCAATATCTGCCCAAAGACGATGAATGACAGGCAAACCAGCAATATTGTATAACTCTCCTACAGTTGTGCGAAGTGAAATCGCCTGGAGAAGATGGTGGAATGCAAGTATCTGGGTTTCTGGGGCTCTACGCAAAATAGCCTGTTTAGCTAATCTCCAGTCTACCCCAGAACTTAAACAAGCAATCACATCAACAGGATCAGTAGGGTTCTCAGATGTCTCAATAACACTCAGGAGATCTTGAGAAATTTTGTCATCGTGATTCCCTTTCTTCCAGGAAGCTATAGGTGGAACCGTAGCAAAATGTAATGAAACGATAAACGTAGTCATTATGAGTGCGAAAAGAAAAAGAGCACTTATCCGTTGAGTCCAGAATGAAGTGCACCTTTGAACCATGTTCATCATCTCCCCATCTTAGACCTCTAGTTGGTGTCTAGTAATAAGAATGAAGTAATCTGTCATATCGACTTCCATCTTCGGTTTGATACTTTTTATCTTGATATTCTGTTCTTGGAATCTCCTTACAACCTGTTCAGCAATTTCCATTGAAGGCCTATCACTGAACACCTTGATCAGTTCACCCCGCTCTAGAACATGGATAATACCAGGAATATCCTGCAAAAATCTAGCTATCCCCGGTTGAGGTTCTTGTAAGATAAAACCCGAAGCAAAAC
>JABXGU010000138.1 GCA_016550415.1 archaeon
TCAATTCACTGACAATACCAGTGAGATCGTGTGTGAAATGGTCAACTTCACAATCGGCTACAAAGAAGAGGTGGAAATAACTGTGGAGTATTCCGTTCATGAGAATGCTACCTTGGGACCACATCTTACCACATTCGAGATTGGTATCGGATACTTCTCATACATTCATCAATATCAATTAGAGGTAATTCCAGTTGCAACTATTGCCAGTGTTACAGCAGGTCAGCAATTTTTCCAAGGTCAGACAGGCTTACTTCTAGTGGAGATAGAGAATCGTGCTCAACATACAAGGAATGTACGAGTGGAGACATATGGTGTTAATTTCACAAATGCATCTCAAGAGGTTGACATTGCCCCCGGTTTCAATACTGTGGTTTTGACGATTAAGCATAATATTAGCCATTTCTTTGACTTTGGGATGTGTCCTGTTAACGTGTCTCTTTACTATGGAGACGACCTCATTGATAGTAGTGAAGGCGTTATTCCCGTGGATATGACGGTTTTGAACAAGGTAGTAGGTGTAATTTTTCCAGTGCTAATTTTCGAAGCCCTTGTTCTATTCTACGTTTTTCGTAAGATGCGACGTTCAAGAGTCACCTCAGAAACAGAGTAACACCGGGCATAGGCATTCCAATCTCGTCAGCGGAATAGATAGCTTGGGGGTGCCAAATAGAAAGTGGATAGTCAATGGGAGAATTTACTAGAAGAGATTCTTAAGTGCCAAAGATGCCCTCTTGCTGAATCTCGTAAACATGTTGTGCCCGGCGAAGGACCCCAAGATGCAGACATTGTAATAATTGGTGAAGGACCTGGTTATCATGAGGATATTCAGGGTCGTCCATTTGTGGGGGCAGCAGGTCGTTTATTGACACAGTTACTTGAAGGAGTAGGTATCAGTCGTGAGAGTGTTTTTATTACAAATGTTGTGAAATGCCGTCCTCCTGATAATCGGCAGCCCTTGGCTAGTGAGCGCGAAACTTGTTTTCCATTTTTAAAACGCCAATTGGAATTGATACAGCCTAAAATCGTGTGTCTCGCAGGTCGAGTTCCAACAGAGGTTCTACTCGTTAAGCCTGTCAAGATGGGTGCTATGCATGGAAAAATCTTTGAAAAGGAGGGGCAAGCCTATTTTATTTTGTATCATCCAGCAGCGGGGTTATACACTCAAAGTCTAGTCTCTGTAATGGAGGAGGATATGCAACGCTTAAGATCTCTTCTTGATGAAAAAAGAGGTCTGAAACCTCAAAATAAGAATGGCCAATTGAAATTGAGCAGTTTCTTCACTGGTTCAGAAAAACAATGAGTTTCACGAATGAATTGTGTGCCGCCCTTATCTTATTCTTCGCTTTCCTCACGCGATTCGATTGCCGCTCTCCTTCTGGCTAAAAATGACCTAAGTTCAGATTGAATTTGGGCTTGAATACCCATTCCACCACCTTGGCTCATCGGTGAGGTAGGTGTTTTTGGCGAAGGCCCAGCTAATCCTGGCGTTGGTGCTGGTTCAGTACCTGGTTCTGGACTGGAAGCGGTGACTGCCTCAGAGTCTATCACTTTTCCAGACCCACTTGTAACACCCAGTCGTAGCATGGTATCCATTTGGGTCTCCACCTTGGTGAGGCGGCTCTGTAACTTATCTAATAATTTTTCCAAAGAACCGATCCCACTTAGAAAGATATTGGCAACATTCTCAAGAATTTTAGCTAGTTCTTCAACCTTCTTTGACATGTCCTCTTCAGCTGATAGAAAATCAAAACCTTCAAACGCCATTCTCAGTCAACTTCCAACTAAGAATCCATTAATTAAAACCTTTATGGAAAACAAAACCTAAGAA
>JABXGU010000139.1 GCA_016550415.1 archaeon
GAGAGCATTGATGCATGGCACGATTTCAATAATATCGTCCCTGACCTTTTCATATTCAGAATCCGAACTACATTCGCCACCATGACACTCCTCCTTTACCTCATCGCCACCATACTAATCTGGTTTTCAGAACGTATGCGCCTTGGATACTCACTGATATTGATCTACTTGGTAGGAGTTCAAGCAGCAGTTTGGCTGCCCTTAACACGACAAGAGATTATGTTGTGGGTACTTCCATTCCTCTTCATCCTGATCATTGCATTCATCATTACCTTTTTCCTAGTTTGGGCATTGAAACGATTACCTGACGTACATGGATTAATCATGGCAATTGGTGCAATTATTGCGATGGTAGGACAAGGTTCCAAGACAGCACTGGCAGCAATGCAATTAACTTGGGTTTCTGAGCTGATTGACCTAATTGGTCTCACTGTTCTAGCTCTGGGACTATTCATCAAACCAGGCTATGCTAAAGCTAAAACTAGTACAACCTTGTAACAATCGAAGAACCAATTAAATCTTGAAAATAAGTAGGGATTGGGAGTTCATATCATAGAGGGTAATTCTTGAACTCCCATTTTCCCAACTTAGGTTTCAAGTAATACTGCTGCAAGTAGTAATTGTTCGTTGGCTTGGTCGAGGGTGGTTATGCGAGGCATCTTCGTTTGACCAATGGCCTTGTTATTTTGTAGTAGTCGATTGCGTTCATAGGCATCAAAGCTTCCTACTGGGACAGAGTGAATAATTGCAGGCAGAACAGTCCTTGCATTTCGAACATGATAGTAGAGTTCATTGACACTTTGAAGATGTTTATCGAAGCATTTTGTAAAACGTTCCAAATCTGTTGGCGGTATACCGAATTCTGCGAAAATATGGTAGGTGCCACCTTCGGCCTCAATTTGGGGGGCAACGACGAATTCCCGAACAAAGGTTTCTTGCTCTTCACAAGTAAGTGTGAGAGCAGCACTGATGTCTCCTTCAGAAACCTTTTCGCCGCTGATATTGATGGTGTTCTCGCTCTTGCCAAGGCAACGTAGTGTAGGCGGATCCAATGATGTGAATATGACCATATCGTGAGCATCATAGCGCCAGAAGCCAGTTGGGGTTGTAACTATGATTCGGTAGGGAATGTTCGTCCTAACTTCAGATAATGGAAAAGTCTCAGTGTCTGGTGGAAGAGGACCATCTTGAGCTTCAGCAAATTCAAAGTAGATATCATCCACCACTGGAACCATACCATGCATATCCTCGTAGAGTTGCACAGCATAAGTTCCCTCAGTTCCAGCATATGCTTCATGGATGTGCACATCACCGACAATGTCATGAATGACTGGACTATAGAGATCTTTGACAACACCTGATGAGAAGACAACAGATAGTTTGGGCCAAAGCTCCTGTAAATCTATTATTCCATCATCTGAAACTGCAGCTTCAAGCCTTCGTTTTGCCTTCGTAGAGAGTTGCGAATCGTTCTTGAGCCAAGAGTAGGATTCATTCTTTGTTCTGCGAAGTAGCGCCATCACAAAGGATGTTATACCAATACAAGCTGCGATATCTGGTGATTCAACAGCTTGTCGGATGGTTTCATGGAATTTTGTTTCCCAGTCAAGGATGTCAAAGACTTCAGTTTTTGGCACAATTTTTCGTAGAAACAATCTGTTACTTGATTTCATGCCATAGCCAGTGAGATAGCCAACTTCCCATTTGCCAATTTTTTTGTATACTGCAGGAGCTACCATAGCTAGCATTTTTCCGTGGAAGAATTGACGTATGTGGTCGGCCGTGAAGAAGTAGAGGATGCGGAATCTGTCAGCAGATTTCCAAGTAAATGGAGTGTATGGAATAAGCTTTGGTTCACCGGTAGTTCCACTTGTAGCCATCACGACATCAATGGGTTCTGGATAGAGCAGGTTGGATGTTCCTTCTAATTCCTGTTGGATATATGGTAGGAAATCCTTGTACTGATTGACTGTAATGGAATCGGTGAATTCATCGAAGCAGTGGATATCACAGAAGCCGTGAGCTTTACCATAGGCGGTTCCAGCAGCATGTTTTAGGAGTTCTTGGAGACGCCGATCTTGTGTTGCAGCAGGGTCCCTAAGGGTTTTGATAAAGGGCTTTATTGTTTTCCTGTAGAGAATTTTTGAGATCAGAGACCAAATCATTTTCTGCATTCTCCTGATTTGTAATTTTTTGAAGACAGTAGCGGAATCCGGCAAAGCCGGATGTTCAACTGCAGACCAAGTGACTAAACGGAATTCATCTCCTATTCACAACATGTCGCTGTGACTAGCCAAGGGAAAGTAGTCACTATCCGCAGTATCTCGCTCCGTCTTGAACCGGCGAGGTGATTTCACCTATTTTTAAGGAAGTAGGGTTCAGCCCAGGCTGAATTATGTAAAAAAAGTACCCGCCGAAATGCCACTAGAAGAGGCTTTCAGCCCGCCTAAATCAACTCACTCTTTTTCCAATTTTATCACAATATATTTTACTCCACAAAATTCATGAAATCTGGTAAAAAATTCTAAAGAATGCCCATTTTTTGAATATTTTTACAAAAACGTACCTTTCAACACACTAAAAGAAATCTGCATAATGAAGAAAGGGGTATGAAAACCCGCTAGAATGGGATTTCACAAAGAAAACATTGAATTTAGTTGATAGGTGTCAAAACCCATAACGCTTAAAAACTAATCAAAATCCGCCTCGCCTCAGACACACAACATAACAACCAGCCATACAAGAGGCGAGGAAAACAATGGATCCTGAACACGGTCCGATGCAACCATTTCCGCTTTAAATAGGAAATTACAAAGGGATGTATAGTGCTAAAAAAACACTGTCATCCCATTTTCCCTTTTTTATCAACAATTTTATGTAAGATATTTCTACAATTAATCAAATACTGAGGAAGCACTATGAAAATCCAAGTTGGCTGTGATTTTAGCGAGTTCAAACAGTACTATGAAGCCATACTTAACAAGCTGGGGGAAACTGAAGAATTTATAGTTAAACAAGACCCGTCACACCTCATCGTCTGGAGAGAGAAGAATAAGGTTATTGGGCACGTCATTTGGCATGAATCGAACACTGAGGAACACCGAAGTGGAGACCCACGGGATAAAGGAGATTATGAAATTCTAGTTAAGCTAGTTGGTGGAAAGAAGGACTTTGTCGAGTTGCACGAAGTCTGGCTGACTAAAAACCATCGAGGCAAAGGCTACGGAAAAGCGCTCTTCGAGTTCTTTGAAAAGTTCATGAAACAGAAAGGCTTCAAAGATATCATCTATTACGCATACAATCCTGCTGCAATTGCAATCTGCAGGAATCGGAAGTATCCTGAAGCGTGTTGCATAGAGGAGAGAGGTTTAGAGGGCAACATAGAGACCATGCACGTCTTCCACATAGCTCTATGATTATTCAACAAAGTTGCCTGTTTAATCACGTAACCGTTCAATCACGTAATCAGCGATTTCTTGAGCAGCATCAACACCTGTTGCCTTTTGAAGCCCACTCCAATTTGGTGCAGAATTACACTCACTGACAACAAGGCCATCCTTTGATTCAAGAATATCAATACCGGCAAAGTCCATCTCCAAGGCACGAGTGGCACGAATGGCTAGCTTCTCCAACTCTGGAGTCAAAGGACACGTGATAGGTCGACCACCACCAGAGATATTCGTCTTCCAAGCTCCAGGCTTGGCATAACGGTACATTGCACCAATCACACGATCACCGACAACAAAGACCCGTATATCCCGCCCAGGCGTCTCAATGAATTCTTGAACAAGCATGGTCTGATTTGCTGTCTGCAATGTCTTAAAGATGCGAAAAGCCATGTCAGGGTCATCCAACCTGAAGACGCCGCGTCCCTGAGAACCCCGTAAAGGTTTTGATACAATATCTTCATAGCGACGAGCTGCTGCTACTGCTGCAGCCATCCTCTCTGTTACAACAGTTTGTGGAATTGGAATTCCATTATGTGCTAACCATACAAGGGTAGCTAATTTGTCCTTTGCACGACGGTGGCTATAGGCACTATTGAAGACTCGAATTCCGGAAAACTCCATTGCCTCCAACAATGAAATACGGCTAGTAATCTGGTCAGTGGAACCTGGACCGATACTGCGAAGGATAATACCATTAACATTCAAAGACTTACGACGAGGAAGAAGAAATTGCATACCTTCAGGAAGTAAATGCGCTGTCACTGCTTTCAAACAAAAGGTCAATACCTCACATTTACGCTCTTCGAAGGCATGAGTAAGGCGACGAACCGGCCAATTCGGTCTATCACGACCCATAGCAATACCAATTCGCATTTGAATACGCCATCCTAAGATAAATCGGTATTATCAATCCGTAAGCGAATCATCTCGGACCCTTAAAAAGAAGGTCCTAGGAGAGATGATTCAATCAAGTAGGTAAATATCACCCATATTGTTTCTACAAATCCCTCTTTTTCTCTATTAATGCAGCTTCATATTTTTTGCATTATGTAGAATGCTGAGCTGAATCCTGTTGGATTTCCTTTTACCATTTCGACCTCATTTTGATATTTCTCAAGTATCTTGAGAGCTTCTGCGTCATTCTTGTATTTGATAAGCAGTTTTTTGATGTGAATTTCTAGGGGCTTGTAATATTCTGTCCACCAAGCATCTTCAGGCAATGAAAAATAGGTCATGAGTTTATAGCCGCAGTCAGGTATTTTTGCCAGAATATCTGAAATGCTTGGCTATCATCATGAAGAACCAAAAAACCTCTGGGCTTGAGTAGTCGCCTCCATTCTTTTAGCCCTCTTTCGAATCCTATCGAAGAGATTGAGCCCTCCGCCCAGATGATATCAAAACTCGCATCGGGAAAATCCATCTCAACCATTGAACAGTTCCTAGTTGAAAGACGAATCGAAAGTCCTTTTCTCTTAATCTTTATGTTCAATTCATCAAGAAGGGATTGATCTAAATCCAACCCAACTACTTCCCCCTTACTCAACTTTGCTAATTCAAGTGTTGGAACACCTGAACCACATCCGACATCTAGTATTCGTGGCTTATCCAATTTGGGAAGCAGATGAAAGGCTTTTCTTGTGTACTTAAGTAATCGCTCTCTGAAACTATCAATATTAATTTCAGAATACAAATCCTTGATCATAAAGTCACGTACACCCCTTGATGGCTTTCTATGCCCTAGTAAAAATTGAGAGATGCTTTTAAGAAATTCGTACTTGGAAACTTTTCAACCTATTGTTTGCTCTTTCTCAAACGTCGTATAATTCCGAGTAAAAAGTTGGCTCTTGGAACCTTTTTCATATAGGTCCTGTAGTCATCTCCGAACTTCTCAATTGCTTCTCTGTCAGCTATTATCAAATCAATGTATGTCAATGGAAGAATGGGAATGCCCAGTAAGACAACAATCCAGTGCTGGAAAAGTAACATGCCAGCGATTGCCCAGAGCATAGATGTCACATATTGAGGATGTCGAACAATGGAGTATATTCCAGTGTCCACAACTTTGGTTGTGTGAACGTAGCTTTTTCCCTTTTCCACTCCACCTTTTCTGCGGAACTCGATTATCGGAAGAAAACCAAAAACTAGACCTGAAAAAATATAGAGACCCACTCCAGTATACGCTAGAATCTCAATTTGAGTAACTTCAGGTAGTAAATAAAGGCCAACGATTATCTGTGAGAGAAAAAGAATGATAACAAGGGTCATCGGGAAAAAAGTTTTCCAAGACCGTCTCTTCGTGGGCATTCTATTTCTCCCTCA
>JABXGU010000140.1 GCA_016550415.1 archaeon
CTACTTGAACTCTTATGTTGGTCACTCCCAATGAGTTTGTCTCAATTTCCGTCTTAGTCACCTCAATTTTGTCCCAAGTTATCTCTATTTTCTCATCTTTACTGCGGATAGTTGTGAGCCCAAAACTTCTGTCGTCAACCGCTGTAGCCTCATAAATTTGTGGACCAAGAATGTTTGATGTTGCATTATACTCCCACCTTGAGTTTTGGCTAGACCAGATCATAGGCTCACCATTAAGGAAAATCGTTCCCTTTGTATTGTCAAAGATTACAGAATCATACTCATACTCAGCCTTCAGCCATAAAGTCTGCGACGAACCCGTCTGGACAATATCACCAATTACGACGGAATCCATTACATTAACCCTATCCCAAATAATCACGGGGTCACTAACAGATTTCGCATAATCGTTTATATCATTGTATTCTACACCTGTAATGCCCCAAGTAACTCTGCTAACAGTATCATAGCTGCTGTTGAAACTAATCCACCCTGTTTGGTTTGTCAAATGTTTAGTGCCATTAACTTCCACCAATGCTCCCGCCACATCAGAACCATTATGCATCCACTTTAAGTGAAAGCCTACTGTCTGTATACTATCGACATCAGCCCGTGTATCGCTAACAAATAGCCCATCTACCTCAATCTGCTTGAAGCCAAAAATGATTTCCGTTGTCTCGGTTGAGAACAAAAAGTTGGTGGATATGATAGCCGTTGAGGAGTCGTAACTCCATGTTGAAACCTCCACACCATTGATCTTGAGGTAGTAAGGTTTTTTTCCTGCTGTCTGTAGCTTTATGGAACCTTCTAGCCCAACTTTTCCATTTGCAGAAAGTTTTAGCGTCCCAAGGGATGAATTCCATGAAAATTCCGTTAAAGATACGGTTGATGAAATCATAGAAAAGTCAGTTGGATTATTCCAACCGACGGTGATGTTAGAATCAGAGCTGATTGTCAAAATGTTGGTCTCAAAGTTGTAATCTTCTGGAAGATTAAAGGGTACTCCAAGTATGTATTTTGGGTGCTCAAAATCTGCGCAATAAATTTTGGTCGTATTTGTTGCTTCTTCGATACCATTAAGGGTAATCGTCAAGCACTGATTAGCAAAGATCGGAGTCTCAGTTAATAGAGCTTCTGAGCATAACAGCTGTGGCTTAGCGTCATTTTCGAATAGCAGGAAGAGTTTTGCTTCATTTGGCTGCAATGTTACATTGAGTGGAATTGTAATTTTTTCGGTGATACCGCAGAATTCGCTGTTCAAACACTCAAAAATTATGTGTTCTTCATAAAGGTTTAAGGCTGCATCCAATGGTCTAACATAGTATGTGAAATTTTGGGTGCTTGTAGAATTATCATGCATAAGGTATACTGCTCCATTAGCCTGTCCTTGACTCAGCCAGTACTCATCTTGGGGATATGGGACGTATAACATAGGCCTCACATAATACACACAAAGGAAATGTATGAATTCAGTTAGAACATCAGTTTCAACGCCATTTGGTAGAGAATTGGGGCTACGAGTGTTGATAACGTAAGTGTAGCCTAACCCCTTCTTGTTCTCAACAATGAAAGCGTTATGTCCGCTTTGAATTCCGTCAATCCATGCTATTACTCTGGTATTTTTACTATAAGGTGGTTCATATTTGAATTTACAGAACCAAAAATCGGCTTCATCTGAGCTAAAGTAACTGTAGGTCTTTCCATCCCATGGATACCAGAAAGTATCTTGAGTAAAAGTAACGTTATGTAAAATTGTGTCAGCAGTTATATCCCATTGGCTGGCATCAGGAGGGAGTACATAAACTCCAAATAGAGAAGGAAAACTTTCAGTCCATGCGTAGGGATCTTCTAGGTCATCTATCATTTCGTTACCGTGAGTAAACGTTAGAAATGAAAGGAAAACTCCGCCATCCTGAACGTAATCTTCAATATTGCTTGCGATGGTATCGGTCATGAGACTCCATCCCAAGCCAATAATAACCTTATACTGTTTCAGTACAGACGCTGGAGCGTAAATTGAGATAATATCTACCATTCCAAATGGCAATCCTGTGAATTCTTTTCCTGTTAGCGCACCGCCAATCTGCCAATTGTCGCCGATTCCAGGGAAAAACAGGTTTAATAGTGTGTAATCGAAGTCTCCCTGTCTATCTGACTGATCCCAAAATCCCCAATCTGATCCTCGGCTGCTCCATCCGCTCTGTCCAATCATCACTGCAATAGATGAACTGTAATCTGGCTGCTCATACCCAATTTTGCTCGTGTTTTGCAGGAAGGCATAGAACTTTTGAATCACCTTTCCATACTCACTTAGCGTGCCATCCTCATCCAGAATGATGTATTTGCGGGGCCAGTTGCGGTCAAGAGTTCCGAAAAAACACCCTTGCTCAAAGAAGAAGTATTTTGCTCCATAAAACCATCCCTCATAAAGAGCCCTCTCGACATCGCTCGCAGAGAAATCCGCTGGAGGGACTTTCCATTCCCTCCAAGTGTCTACAAAGACCCCCCATTCAGGTATGGCATAGGTTTTTGCCATTCCTCTTGCTAAGCCGATCATCAATTCTGTGTTTGGGGCATTGAAAACCTTGCTGACGAAAACGTCGCAGTAAGAGGTGTTTGCTGAAGCATAACCTATAACGTTTTCCTGAAGAAATATTCTGGCGCCATTATCCTTGAATTCTGCCAGTTGCATACGTGAGGTTATGGTTTCGATTAGTGTTTGTTCTGCTTGAAGCCGGGTGTTGATGGTTTCAGTTGAGTTGTCCACCCACAGATTCATGTCAGCCTGTTTTCCAGTGATTTCTGAAACAATGATGCCCAAGAGGTGGGGATACTTTGCTTTCCATGTTGCAAACTGTTCCGGAGATATTCTGACCTGATGGTCTGAAAAGTTGAAAGGTTCAAATATGGTGTACAGTCCCAGATTGTCTGCCTCTCTGATTGCCTCCTCTATCAAAGTTAGATCCCACGCTTGATCCATGGGGTGGAGAATGACCAGGTTGCCTAGCTGAAGGTCTTTCATTTTTTTTATGCTGTCCAAGATTGCCTGTTGCTGGCTTTCAAGGATCAGCATTCCCATGAAATATTC
>JABXGU010000141.1 GCA_016550415.1 archaeon
GAACTTGACCCAGGACGTGCAGAACTATATTTTCCCCTTGAAGCTGGCATTATACCTAAAAGGAGTAAACATCAAGTCCCTCTTTGTGAAATAATCCTAAAGGATTCAAAGTACGATTCAACTGATCGAAATAAAGTCGAATTATTTTTGCTAATGTTTCCCTTGTTGGAGACAGAACAGGTTACACGCCAATGCAAGGAGCTTCAAGAAGCGTTGGGATGCTTGCATGTATCTGCAGCGATTCAACAAGTCTTAACTTGGAGTTATTGGGGGAAAACAAGCAGCCTGGTTGTTGATGTGGGATATTCGGTTTCCTTTGTCACACCTATTTACAAAGGATTTCTTATGGATGAACATATCAAGCCACTCATCACAGGTAGCTTCTTTGTATCCGCAGCCCTTCGCCATTTGATTCTGCAAAAGGGGGAACAATCATCAAACAAAGAACAAGACGTTCTTACTCAACTAGCTATGGACGGAGAGGCTATCAGCTACATCAAAAAAACATTATGTCATGTCAATCCAGAACCGGAGAAAATGAAGTCGGCTTCAAAAGGTTTACGCTATCGTCGTGGAGATATAGATGTCTCTTTGGGTAATATTCCGAGGGCGGCAACTGAAGTGCTGTTTCATCCACCCCTTCTCGGAGTAGGTGATAAAGGTCTTGTTGATGCGATAATAGATATTTTGGAAAGTGTTGATCCTACTGTGCGCGCAAAATTAGCGTCGAATATTGTATTAGCAGGCGGGGGCGTCCTTTTACCAGGCCTTCATCAAAGAATCAAGGCTGACCTAAAGAAACATATGCCTTATCTAAACATAAGAGTTTATGACCTCGAAAAGCCTATGTATTCAGCCTGGTTAGGAGCAGCTATGATGTAAACAAGTAGGTGGGAAAACATTGCCTAAAGCGGAAAGAATCAAAGATGTTGTAACCAAGGTCGAAAAGAGCATTGAGGAATTAGCAAAGCAGATGACAGAAAATCGGAAGGCTATGGAGGATATGGCTAGCAAGTTGACAAAATTGTTGGATGCCTCAATGGAAAAGACGAGTACCGTGG
The DNA here is from genome assembly GCA_016550415.1 of archaeon. Next base: position 1,062 of record JABXGU010000141.1, read on the forward strand.
TGACACAAATTAGGCGTGAAGTTGAGACATTTGAGGAACAACGGCGCCTTCTTGAATCTCAGTTAAAGGAAGAGGTAGAACGAGAGAAAACGCTGACTGGATTGAAGGACTTGGAAGAAGCTATTGGTGTAATCACAGAAATTGTCGAAGAATTGAGCAATAAAATTGATTTGGACAAATTTATCGTAGCTGTTCAGCGTCTAGAGGAGTCCGAGAGAAGTCTATAGTAAATGGTGATGAAGAACAATGTCTGATAAGCAATCGTCGCCGCCTAAAGAAGGGGAGAAGAATTCGGGGGATTCTCCAAAATCTTCCGATGATGAGGAAAGTATGATTCCCTTTGTCACACAAGCTTTTACAAATTCATTTAATCAAATTACTAAAATTTCGAAGGACTTTGAAGCTCTAAATGCTACGATTATACAAATCGATAAAAACATCCAGTCTCGTCTACAAGTTATCGAATCCCAAATCTCAGAAATTCTTTCCGTCGTACGTGAACAACGACGCAGTAGTGTCACTCATTACTCGCACTTGGCTGCAACTGTTACCCAAGGTTTTGAATCCCTTGGCGAAATTCGCTCTGCTGAAACTGACCGAAAAACCTTGGATTTACTTAAGGCCTCATTGCAGGCTGTGCATGATGCACTATACTGCTTGCGTATGGAACGACTCATTACTCGCTATCTCGAACTGCAAGGGACGCTGAAACAGTCTCCCTCTGCACGGACATCAAAGTAATGAGCTAAAATTATGCCCTAGATCTTCAAAGTTTCCCAGGTTTATCCTTGAGTTTATATTTCTGCCTCATTTGTTCGCGCCAAGGCTTCTCTCTTCCCGCTGATTCTGCCACTGCATCTGCCTTATCTTTTTCAGTGGGTGCAGCTTCTACTTTCTCTTTTGCAGGTGTACTACTGTTTTTCTCCTTTGGCGCAGGTTTAGCCTCTGTAGCAGTAGGCATTGGACTCGGTGCTACTCTAAGGGGTCCGCCTTCTATTCTAGATAGTACTTCTGCGATGGTGAACATCTGCATTCGTTTGTCCAATTCGCTGATGATTCGCAGTAATAGACGGGAGAGTTCCTGCGGCTCTTGCTTGCTTAGTTCACCAAGCTTCTTGCTCAACAAGTCAATACGACTATTCAAGTTGGCAATATTTTCCTTGAGAACCCCAACCGCATCCAATTGCTGGCGAATACTTTCCAAATCCTTCGAAATATGTTGTTCTACCTCAGAAATCCTTGTTAAGGTCTTTTGAAGAATTTCCGTGAGTTGATTAAAAACCTCTGAAATGCTTGGTTCATTTGATTCTGACATTACTTGTCACAGAATCATTTGAACAAAGACTTTTAGGCTTTGCTGTTTGCTTGACAAAGGGCGTGCCAGTTCATGAGTACCTCAGCGGAAGTCTTACCAGAACAAGCATCTAAACTGGGCATCCTTATTCGAAAACTGAATCCTGTTGCTGATGATTTCTTAGATCAACGCTTTTTTCCTGATGCTGAGGACAATCCAGAACAGATTGCCCGATTCTTTTTCTTCACAACTAGCATCGACCATCGGACAAGTCCACCAAGTCAAAGTTTTGAGGGTCTGGTGGATGGACAATACTTTCAAGGAGCAGATTTACTCTGGCATCTAAGCCTTCAGAAATATCAGCAAAACCCCTCGTTCTTTGCACCATCACAGATGGCTAGAATAACAAAAGATACGGTACATCGTTGGTTCACTATCAATAAACCTGTAAAAGTCACAATCCGGAATCCTGCTGAGCGTGCAGAGCTACTGCAAGACTGTGGACGACAACTGGCAAAGAATTACAATAATTCAGTCCTCAGTCTCCTTGACAAAGCTGGGCACCGATTAACACCAACTCCGAATGGTGTAAATCCCGGATTTCTTTCCCTCCTTTCCCAGTTCAGAGCCTATGAAGACCCAGCCAATAAGAAGAGCCTACTCTTACTCAAATTTTTACTCCGTCGACAACTTTGGACCATTGAAGACACCGATAAGCTCCAAATTCCTGTGGACAATCATCTTACTCGAATTGCACTAAGAACCGGAATAGTCACCCTCTCCTCTTCACTAGATGATAGACTACGTAAACAACAACCAATCTCCCTTGATGAAGACATTGAGCTTCGCAGGACTGTAGCCAATGCTTACTCACTAGTCGCCAATCACGCTGAACGATCAATACTTGAGCTAGACGATTTCTTTTGGCATTTTGGTCGACAATGCTGTCTTGCCAAATCGCCAGTTTGCACCTTACCTTCTGATAGCTGTACAAAAACATGTTATGTTGCAGAAAAGCTTCTTCCTGCATCCTGCAACCGTGAGTGTCCACTCAAGGAAGCATGTCTAGCTAATAACAACCGGTCTCGAATAGACCTTGTTGAACCTAAAGTAAAGACTTGGTACTACTAGAGGGGCTATCTACTTTTTCGGGCTGTAGATGTACTTCGTAACGAACTTTTCTCCACTCATCATGGTTTGCAGAGACCAACTAAGAAGTGTTCCATTTGCAGTTTCACGAAGTGAAGGTTCTTGGCTGCCTTCTGGAACACCTTTAAATTCAAAACTTGGTGGAATTAGGTCCTGTAACTCTGGATTTTGAAGGCTCGTTTCACTCTCATTCACAAAGGTTACTGTTGCCAAGAGTTGTCCAGGAACTGATCCTGGTACAACTGTTCGGGTTTTGCGAAGTTTGCGTAAAGCTGGACGTACTCGTATAGTTGGTGCATCAGCACC
>JABXGU010000142.1 GCA_016550415.1 archaeon
GTGAACTACGCCACCCTTTCGGGCAGAGCTTCCTGCTTCATCCATTCCCCAGCGGGATATGTCTTACAGGCCCTACGGGCAGTTCCTGCCCTGAAATTTAATAGTTGCGAATTGGTGGGTGCTACCCCGACTCAATTTCACATGCCTGTCGTGAAAGCAACTATTTGACCTCCTCGCAATTCATCTCCAACCTTTCAGATGGAGTCTTCTTGCGGAGAAAACTATAAATTCCGTTAAGATAGAAGTTACAAAAAAATTGAGTGAGTGAAATGACTGCCAAGAAATCGATCTTCAGTTTGCTCAAGGCTTTTAGCCTGATCTTCGCTACTGCTTTTGCAGGTTTGGGCTTTGTCCTTTCCTACGACTCGGCTACCCTTGCCTCCAGCCTTTCAGGACAGCAAATCAACGTCACCCATACAGTCAACGCCACCCATGCTACAGTCTCGACCTCATGGACTGTGTCACACGGCGGATTTCTTTACGTATATGACATGAACATAACGATGGAGCTATACGCAGATATTGTTGCAGGTTCTTCAGTTGATAACTCAACGATACTATTCATCCTTGGCCCAGGCACCAGTCGGGTTATCAATATCCAATTCGAAATACCCATAGCTCTATGGTCATCAGCGTCCTCGTGGATAGTCTACGGAATAACAAAAGGTTCCGCCCTGATTGCAGAAATATCCTTCGTAGCATTTAGTCTTACATCGAATCATACAATTGTGGTGTAGGAGTGAAAAGACATGGGTGTGAAGAAAGGAATATTCTATGCAATATGGTCCGTTGTGAGCATGGCAGCTCTGCCTCTCTTGGGAAATAGAGTTGCGGCCAGCTATGGATTCCACTTTGTCTTGCTCGAGAGCATGATGTACTTGATCATAACAATTGCGACCTTCTCGGCAATACTGTCTTTCTTAGAGAATGCACTCTTTGAATCATATACATCAGCGAGCGCAGTATTCGGAATCACCAAACACTTCATATATATTTGGTACATCCTGACATTTCTCGGAGCAATGACATCTTTTGACATAGGTCCTCCAATATTGCCTGCAACTATTAACATTCAAATTCAGTACTTATTCCTGCAAGTATTGCTCATCATAGGAATCATTATCAAGCTTGCAGTATATTCATATCAGGCGGCTTTTGCGAAAGACCTTCGCAAGGTCAAAGAAAAATCATTCGATGAAGTCAAATGATTAAGAGTCGGTAACAGCTCCTCTATGCGGTAAATAACCTACAAAAAACTCTTTTTTTACCCTATTCTTTTTGAAGCATTGAATATCATAGCTCTACCTGCAATTGCTTACGCTTTTCTAGTGCCTTTGCTCTCAATCGAGAAACTAGCTTGCTTAGTAGCCCATCTACTCCCTCGCCTGTTTCAGCGCTGGTTGGATGAACTGGAATTTCTGGCATGTCAATTATCCGATGTATTTGCTCTGGAGATAAGGCTCCCGAAACATCTTGCTTGTTTGCTGCGATCACGCAAGGTAGGTTTCCGCAGCCCAGCTTAGAGAATATACTCTTTACTTTATCTATTGATTCATGGTTGCTGCTGTCAACAACCACTATTGCTCCATCTGCTCCATCCGCAAGCACTTCACTCACAATTGAAAGGTGTTCTTGCCCCGGAGTTCCAAAGAAGTGCATCTTTAGGTCATCATAATCTCTGCTTCCATAATCCAAGCCTATGGTTGTTCCTGAATTCTCAATGTTTATGCTTTTTCCTGTGCTCAGTCTTTCAACCATCTTTGACTTTCCTGATTTATACGGGCCCGTAACTAATATCTTTAAATGCTGCATGCCATCCTCCTCAGCAATTCCCTCGTGACCCAATCTTATGTTCATACCATTGTTAAAAATTTTTCGGGAAATGCCTTGATCTCGGCAACAGAATGCAAATAATGGGTGGAAGTCTCCAAAAAGGTATAATATAATCAGTACGACTTGTACTTTTCTCTGCGGTGGATAACGAGCATGTTGGTTTTGCCCCCACCTGAAATGACTCTCAGACCCTCGTCGACCTCTCGGACATGCAAAAACCGTTTTACGTAAGGGCGGATTTTGGATTTTGTCATTATCGAGTCTGATGTAACTATGACATCATTACCGTCTCTGATAGCTTTTGATTCTTGAAGCTTCTCTCCTAAGAATTTTGTCAGTTCTTCTACCATTGTGTCGTCGTGTTCGGATAGGTGATCTGCGCTAATTACTATTGTTACGCTTTCTTTTTTCTTCTTGGATTTTGCCAACTCACTCACCATCGGTGATTTTGCTCACGTCCTACTGCGCCAAACAATATAAAAAAGTTCCGAAGGGATTTCTAATCAAATCACGTGGATTCGATCGGTTTCAGCATGGAATATACTCTTTCTGCTATCTCATAGGCACGCTTTGCTGCTACATCTCTTGTATTGTCCCACAATTGAACGGTACAGATAGGCTCTCCCTTTTCAACAATCGCATCAGACGGGGGTATATCTACAAGATACCCAATCTCTGTTAAGTCTGGAACTCTGCCAGCCTGTCTGGCAAATAATATCAATTTTACTGCACACCCATTAATCAAGATCGGATCAGTCCTAAGATCTCCTGAACATGCCTTGATGTGTTCCTCAACCAGATTCAAACCTGAAACAGCCTCGATACACTCAAGAGTTCCCTGGAAACGAGGATTGCATTCCATTATGATGGGAGTTCCCTCTGGCGAAATTACAAAATCAAAACCGTTTGAACCGACCAATCTGAAATCTTCTCCAAGTCTCAATGAGGCTCGAAGGATGGACGTAATTATGTCTTTCTCGGCCTCTAAAGGCACAATGTTTCCACAATAGCTAAAACGTGCCCGAACGCCCAGTTCCTTCAGACCTATTAGTTGCTCATTGGCGGTCACCGATACGCATTTCTCCCCGTCACCTAGAAGAGAAACACTTACGTCAAGCTTACCATCTACGTATTTCTGTATGTAGGCAGATTCTCTTTGATCAATCGAGATGCCCTCCCATGCATTCTTGAGTTCATCATCATCTTTTGCAAGCTTCAGTCTAAATCCACCCGAAGTGGCATATGGTCTCAAAATAACTGGATATTGGAACTTGTTTGCCACAGAAACCGCATCTTCAATGAACACTGTGGTACTCAAGCAAGTCCCAGAAGTTGTCCCGGTGGGTCGTGTACTTGTCCAGGCTGTCACCTATATGGCGATGCTGAGGAAATGCCGGCTCGTGACCAAAGACAAATACCAGTGGCGGCCTGTCAGTTTCATCCAGGCAGTCCGACAGCCATTGGAGGA
>JABXGU010000143.1 GCA_016550415.1 archaeon
ATTTGACCTTTCATGAACTGAATCATATAGACTTCAAAACCATGCCCAGCAGCTCGAAGGCCCAGGCCCAATGCCGCGGTGGTTTTACCTTTTCCGCGTCCTGTATACACTTGGACCATACCATGATGGTCAGTGGTTCGTTTTTTCCCCAATGTCACTTTCCTCCTGCTTCTTCGCCTAAGTCTTCCTGTAGAATATGCAAATGCGGTTTTAGCCGTTTGAAAGTGGTTTCAGCATCCATTACCAAGGTTCGCGTATCGGCAGTCGTTTCCATGAAGCCTAATTCGCGCGGATAGCGGGGAACGATATGCAGATGGAGATGCTCTATACTTGCCCCGGCTGCAGAACCGATGTTCAACCCCATATTCACACCAGTAGGATTGAAAGCGGTTTCCACAAGGCGCACTGTTTTTGCACCCATCAGAAAGAACGCATTCAATTCCTCTCGACTTAATTCAGAGAGCTTCTCAACATGCTGAATTGGAACCACCATCACATGCCCCGGATTAAATGGAAACATGTTCAGAATCACCATGTACTTAGAATCGCGATACACAATCTTGGTTTTCACACGCGGGTTGCCTTCAATTATTGCACAGAAAATACATGGAATATCGTGCCGATCTTTTCCCTCGATATACACTAGTTTGTGGGGGGCAGCAATGTAATCACGAAATGGCATACTTCAAGCGTCTCCTGATTCAATGAAGCAATCTTGCTATGCATCAAAGGAGGGAAAAGTCCAATTAATACTTCCGTTTCGGCCTTGTTCCCAAGTAATTATTCATTTAACCGCCGTGTCGGTGGACCTCATCTTCAAGACCACGAATCGCCGCTTTAAGACGTAACCGTTCTTCGACATATTCATCTCCGGTTACATCACCTGACTTGAATTTTTTGTCAAGGTCGCTGAGTTCTGCATTGAGTTTCTTTATTCGTTGTCGCATCTGATCAACATAACTCACTGCACGACCTTCAGCACCAGCTTCAAGTTCTGCTGGAGTATATGCGGCTTTGATTACACCATCATCGATTCGCAGAATGCGTTCCGTGGCAGCAGCAACTAGCGGATTATGGGTTACAAGAATGATAGTCTTCTTATATTTCTGATTAATTTGCACTAAAAAGTCAACAATGACCTGAGAAGTTTCGGAATCCAACTCGCCAGTTGGCTCATCGGCTAATACAATCGGTGGGTCGTTAGCGAGAGCTGCGGCGATAGCAACCCGTTGTTGTTCACCACCACTCAACTCATCAGGTTTGTGTGTTGCGCGATCGGAGAGTTGAACAATCGCCAGTAGCTCATCAACTCGGTCTCGGCGTTCGCTCCGTGAAAGTTGATTGACAATCATGGGCAAGGCGACGTTTTCTGCGGCCGAGAGTGTGGGAACAAGGTTTAATGTCTGGAAGATATGCCCCACCACTCGTCGACGAAACATGACGAGTTGTTTTCGGTCCAAGAATGTGACATCCACATCACCGACTTTGACTTCTCCGGCTGTGGCTCGATCAAGTCCACCAAGGATGTTTAGTAAAGTCGTTTTTCCTGAACCGGAGGGTCCCATAACCGAGACAAGTTCGCCTTCACGCACTTCCATGGATAATCCACGAATGGCTCGAACCTCGACGGCCCCCATACGGTAGACCCGAACCAAATCTTTGACCGAAATATATGACATTCTTTTCACCTCAAGACAGAGAGATCGTATCGAGCGTTATTCGCTTCAATGAGAATCGGAACAATGGTATTCAAGACTAGGAGACCGGCAGCGACTCCCATGTAGATTGTAAACATAATATTAAATTCGGGTGGCAAAAACCGGGTTTGGATGAGAGCTGGGATTATTGTTGCAGCTCCACCGCTGATTAGTCCATAGTAGATGATGAGGCCTACGGATAATCCAAGGAGGATAGCAAATATCATCATCGTTAGGATTTCAGCTGACAGCATAGTTACCGTTTGGGTATAGGTCATTCCTCGTGCGCTCATCAGGGCTGTAGTTGTCCGACGCTCTCTAAGCGTCAAATAAATGATTACCAACGTGCCTATGGATGCAAGAATGATTGCAAACGCTACTCCCAACTGCATCATGTTGGTTGTCGAGCTTCGAAGTACATCAAAATTATAATCTTCAATAAGTGTAATTGCGGACTCGACATTAATAACGCTGTTCAAGGTTTCAAGGGCTTGAATCACTTCAGCATTATATCCCGGTGATTCCAATGAAACTAATACATATCCCGTAGGACTTATCTCAGTGGAATAGCTCTCCATCAAGTCAACAGAAACATAAGACCAAGATTGTTCAGCTAGCCACCTCCCCCCTTGTGGATCGTAGGGGAGCTGTCCAAACTCAGGCTCAGGGCCCATAAAGCCAACAATTGTTAGCGCATGATATCCTCCATATGAAGAAAATTCAACGGATATTGCTTCGCCAAGATCTGCCTGCAAATTGATGGCAGGTAATTTCTCAAAAATGATTGATTGGTTATTTCCCGAAATGGCGTCAAATGCGACGAGGTGCGAAACTCCTAATATCCATTCGGGTTCGAAGTACGCAACTCCCAACCACTCACTGACATTAATCGCTCTCACTACAAGTCCATCGGAAAAGACGGTGGACATTGAAAAGGTATACTGACCTGTTGCTTCACGAACTCCATCGATGTTTCGAATAGTAGGTAGTAGGTCGGTGACATTCTCGGGGTGACTGACAAGGACTTTGATATCTGAACCAACAGAAGTATAGGCATTTCTTATTGCTAGATCCTGGCTACTGCCCAAGATTCCGATTGTTTGCACGGAGTAGCCAACTATTAGTGCCGTGATGAAGATAATTGCCACGGTTCGACCTGGACGTCTTGAAATGTTGTGTGAGGCTAGTCCTCCTAACTCACCCATGATTTTTCCGATGAAACGCTCAGAAAAATGGTAGAAACCTTTCCAACCCTTAACGATTATTGTGACAAGTCCCCAAAGAAAGAGCAAGGGGGCCCAGAATGAAATAACGGCGTCAAAGACTGCCCAATAAAGTGCTATTGAACCGAGA